>MWCV01000024.1 GCA_002070215.1 Chloroflexi bacterium ADurb.Bin180
CGGCGGGTCCCGTACCTGCCAAGAGGGAGACTGGCCAGATCGACCAAACCGCCTTCACCGGCGGTTTTTTTGTTCGAGTGGCGTCGGTGGGCCAGCCTAATGTGGGTGGTACCACGGGAGCCAGGGCCTCTCGTCCCAGTGTGATTTGGGATGAGAGGCCTTTTTCGTTTGTCCCGCAAGTACAGAGAAAGGAGCGACAGAGATGGAGAGACAAAGATTCATTCTGGACGAGAGCAGGCTGCCGAAGGAGTGGTACAACATCCAGGCCGACCTGCCCGGGCCGCTGCCGCCGGTGCTGCACCCGGTGACACTGGAGCCGGTGAAACCGGAGGACCTGGCGCCGTTGTTTCCGATGGAGGTCATCCGCCAGGAGGTGAGCACAGAACGCTACATCGCCATCCCACCCGAGGTGCGGGAGATCTACCGACTGTGGCGGCCCACGCCCCTGGTCAGGGCGGTGAGGCTGGAGAAGGCGCTGGGCACGCCGGCGCACATCTACTACAAGAACGAAGGGGTGAGCCCTCCTGGCAGCCACAAGCCGAACACGGCCGTGGCACAGGCTTTCTACAACAAGGCGCAGGGCGTCAAGCGTCTCTCGACCGAGACGGGTGCCGGGCAGTGGGGCAGCTCGTTAGCCCTGGCCTGCAATATGCTCGGCCTCGAATGCCAGGTCTATATGGTGAAGGTGAGCTACCAGCAAAAGCCGTACCGCCGCTCGCTGATGCACCTATGGGGTGCGAGCGTCACCGCCAGTCCCAGCAGCGAGACAGAGGCCGGACGGAGCATTCTGGCACAGGATCCTGACTCGAACGGCTCCCTGGGCATCGCTATCAGCGAGGCGGTGGAGGTGGCGATGAAGGACGACGAGACCAAGTACTCGCTGGGCAGCGTGCTCAACCACGTGCTGATGCACCAGACGGTGGTGGGGCAGGAAGCGATGAGCCAGATGGAGATGGCGGGAGAAGAGCCGGACGTGGTCATTGGCTGCGTGGGCGGCGGCTCGAACCTGGGCGGCATCGCCTTCCCCTTCCTGCGGCGCGTGCTCAAAGAGGGCGCCCGGACGAGGTTCGTGGCGGTTGAGCCACGCGCCTGCCCATCGCTCACCAAAGGTATCTACGCCTATGACTATGGGGACACGGCCCGCATGGCGCCGGTGACCAAGATGTACACGCTGGGGCACAGCTTTGTGCCGTCAGGAATCCATGCCGGGGGCCTCAGATATCACGGCATGGCACCGCTGGTCTCGGCATTGGCCAAGGCGGGCTATATCGAGGCGGTCGCGTACCATCAGAATCCGGCGTTCGAGGCGGCCGTTCTCTTTGCCCGCACGGAAGGCGTGGTGCCGGCTCCAGAGACAGCACACGCAATCAAGGCAGCAGTGGACGAAGCGCTGCGCTGCAAGGAAAGCGGCGAGCGCAGGGTCATCCTGCTCAACTTTAGCGGACACGGCCACTTTGACCTGGCCGCCTATGATGCTTACCTGGCGGGCAAACTGACCGACACCGAGTACAGTCAGGACCAGTTGTCGGCTTCTCTGGCCGAGCTGCCCAGGGTCTAGTAGAGAGAGAAACGACGATGAACTTGCGTATTCCTGGTCCGACTCCGCTGCCCGAGGCAGTCAGAATCGCCGCGGGCGGCGATGCTTGTGACCATCGAGGCGAGCGTTTCGAGCAGCTCCTCCGACAATGCGAGGCGCGCCTGAAGCAGTTCTATCAGACCGAGAGCGACGTTCTCGTGCTCACCGGTTCCGGCACGGGTGGACTGGAAGCGGCGCTGGTGAACGTGCTTTCGCCGGGGCAAGCGGTGCTGGCCGTATCGGTGGGGCACTTTGGGGAGCGGTTTGCCGCGGTGGCCAGGGCCTTTGGCGGACAGGTGACGATGCTCGAATCCGAGCCAGGGCAGGCTCTGGATGCGCGCAGGGTCGAGGCGGCGCTGGCCAGGCTGCCCGAGCCGGCGGTGCTGCTGACCACACACAACGAGACCTCGACCGGCGTGCTGAACGACCTGGAAGCGGTGTCGCAGGTGCTGCCAGGCCCTGGGCCGAGGCGGCCGCTGTGGTTGGTGGACGGAGTGAGCTCGCTGGGAGCCACTGACCTGCCAATGGACCGCTGGGGCTGCGACGTGGTCGTCTCGGCCTCACAGAAGGCCTGGATGGCTCCGGCGGGCCTGGCCTTCCTGGGCGTGAGCGAGAGAGCCTGGGAGTGGATCGACCGTGCCAGGTGCCCCCGCTATTACTGGGATCTGCGCGAGGCCAGAAAGTACGCCCGTAAGGGACAGACGCCATTCACGCCGGCGGTGAACGCGCTGGCGGGGCTGGATGCGGCCCTTGAGTTGATGGTGCAAGAAGGACTGGAGACCATTGTGCAGCGTCACCGCGACCTGGCCAGGCAAACGCGCGCGGGCCTCAGGGCTCTCGGGTTCGCCATGCTGGCCAGCGACCAGGATGCCTCACCCACGCTGACAGCGGCGCGTGTGCCGGTGGGCCTCTCGGCAACCGAAATCAAGAAACGACTGCTGCGAGACTATGGCGTTGCGGTGGCCGCGGGAATGGGCGAGCTGAAAGAGCAGATCATTCGTGTGGCGCATATGGGCTACTGTTCGGAAGAGAACATCAGTCAGTTGCTGGCGGCGCTCAAGGGACTGCTGCCACATCTGAGGAACCAACGGAATTAGTACAACGTAAGCACTCCCCGGGCTTTCAAGACCCCGGGGAACCACGGAGGTGAGCGACGGAGATGAAGCAGATTCTGGTAATGGAGCCGCTGGCCCAGGAGGGGCTGAACCTTCTGGCCACGGCGGCGCGCGTTACTATCGCAGCAGGGGCAAGTGCGGCCGACCTGGCCGCGCTACTTGAGCAGGCCGACGCGCTGCTGGTGAGGAGCAAGACTCGGGTCACCGCGGAGCTGATCGCGGCGGCGCCACGGCTGAGAGTCATCGGCCGGGTGGGCACAGGGGTCGACAACATCGACCTGGAAGCCGCTACCCACCGCGGAGTGGTGGTGGTCAACGCACCGTACGGCAACACCGTGTCGGTGGCGGAGCACACGCTGGGCCTGATGCTGGCCCTGGCACGGCACATCTCTGAGGCCGACCGTTCGATGCGCGCCGGACGCTGGGAAAAGACGGCCTTCGAAGGCACCCAGCTCAGGGGCAAGACGCTGGGGCTGATCGGCCTTGGGCGCGTGGGCGCAGCAGTGGCCAGGAGGGCGCTGGGCCTGGAGATGAAGGTCAAAGCGCACGACGCGTTTGTCACTCCCGAGCGCGCCGCGCAGATGGGGGTGGCCTGGGTAACCCTCGACGAGCTGCTGGCGAGTTCGGATTTCGTTTCGCTGCACCTGCCCGACACAGAGCAGACGCGAGGCATGATCGGGGCACGAGAGCTGGCCAGGATGAAGCAAGGCGCCTATCTCATCAACTGCGCGCGAGGGAGCCTGGTTGACGAGCAAGCGCTCCTGGCAGCGCTGGACAGCGGCCGGCTGGCCGGGGCGGCGCTCGACGTGTTCTCCCGTGAGCCGCTCCCAGACTGTGCACTGCTGCACCACCCACGCGTTTTGCTGACCCCGCATCTGGGCGCCTCCACAGTGGAGGCGCAGCGCGATTCGGCGGTGGACGTGGCCAGGCAGGTGCTGACCGTGCTGGAGGGAGGGGTGCCGGAGTATCCGGTCAATGCACCGGCTCTTTCGGCTGAGGAGTTGAGCGCGTTAGGGCCCTTTATGGATCTGGCGCGGCGGCTGGGCCAGTTCTACGCCCAGTGGTCGGGCAATCACGTGCAGTCGGTCGAGTTGATCTGCTGCTCCGAGCTGGCCGGGCAGCGGACGGACCTCCTGGTCTCGTCGCTGCTGGTTGGGCTCTTGTCGGCGCGGGCCGAGGAAGGCATCAACTGGATCAACGCCCAGTGGGCTGCCAGAGAGAGGGGCATCGCCTTTGCGGCGCGGCTGGAGCCAGACACGATGCCCTCGGGCTGGACGCACTGGATCGAGCTCAAGGTGCGGACAAACGGCGAGATGCGCACCGTGACCGGCGCCGTGCTGCGCGGCGAGCCACATATCGTGCAGGTCAACGGCTACTGGCTTGATTTTGTGGCCCGGGGGATGCTGCTGGTGAGCGAGCATAGGGAGCAGCCGGGCATCCTGGGCCGAATGGGGACAGTGCTGGGCGACGCCGGCGTCAACATCCACTTTGTGCAGGTGGGTCGAGAAGAGAGGGGCGGCGCGGGGCTGCTGGTGATGGGCCTGGACGATCCCCTGACAGCAGAAGCGCTCCAACAGGTTCTGGCGCTGCCGAGCATACGCACGGCGACGATGGTGCGGCTGGGCTAGCCTACGTGGGGGTCCAGAGGCGGCAGGGGACGGCCGTGCAGACGCAGCCAGGCCTCCCTGGCCGCCCCGGCCGTGGTGAAAGAGCCGGTGGCGACGACCAGGCCGTTCTCGCCAGCAGCAGCGACGGCCTGCTCAGTGGCGTGGAGGATCGAGTCGCAGACGCGGGTCGGCACGTCGTAGGCGGCAGCGAGCTGCTGCAACTCGAGCGGGTCCGCGGCGCGGGGATGCCTCGAGCTGGCCAGGAACGCTCCGGCGCTAATGGGGAGAAGCTGGTGGAGGATAGCCGGTATGTCCTTGTCGCTGAGAATGCCGAGCACTAGCCAGGGGCGCTGGCCAGGGAAGTAGGTACGCAGCGTCCTGGCCAGAACGTGCGCCGAGTCCAGGTTATGCGCCCCATCGACCACAAAGTAGGGCCGCGAACCCAGTATCTCGAAGCGCGCCGGCCAACGAACGGAGGCCATACCGTGGCGCACGGCCTCATCCTCGATCTTGAGACCGGCAGTGCGCAGCACCGCGACCGTCTCCAGCACCACGCCGGCATTGCGTAGCTGGTGCGTGCCCAGCAGGGGCAGACAGAGGCCGTGCAGACTCCAAAGGTCACGCCCTGCGTGACGGCTGGCAGTGAACTCTTGACATTCGAGCGAGTGACAGGTCGCCCGCCAGGTCCACAGCTGCGATACCGCGTGCAAGGGTGCCGCTTGCCGGCGGGCGGTGCGACGGATGACCTCCATGGCAGGCCTCTGCTGAGGAGCGGAGACCACCGGGGTCTCCGGCTTGATGATGCCTGCCTTTTCGCCAGCGATCTGAGCCAGAGTGTGGCCCAGGATGTGCATATGGTCGTGGCCGATCGTGGTAATCACCGACACGGCCGGTTGGAGCACGTTGGTCGCATCCAAGCGCCCACCGAGGCCAACCTCGACCACGGCAACTTGAATCTGGCATCGGGCAAAGTACTCAAAGGCCAGCGCGGTGGCAACCTCGAAGGTGGTCAACTCGGGGTCCTCGGCGGCGATCGGGCGAATCCTCTCGGCGACGTCGGCCAGCTCCTGCTCGCCGATCATCTCGCCATCGACCTGGATGCGCTCCCGGAAGCTGTGCAGATGGGGAGAGGTGTACAGGCCGGTGCGATAGCCAGCCTGCCGCAGGATGCTGGCCAGCATGGCCGAGGTAGAGCCCTTGCCTTTGGTTCCGGCGATGTGCACCGACAGGTAGCGGCGCTCGGGGTTGCCCAGCGCATCGAGCAGACGCTGTGCGCGCCGCAGATCAAAGAACTGCGGCGCGTAGGCAGAGGCGGCCTTGACTTCATAGTTGGTCAAGGAATAGAGGTAGGCGAGGGCCTGCTGGTATGTCATAGCCATTGGCTGAGCTCCGCATCGGCGATGGTGACTATTCTACGCCAGCGCAGGCCGGGCACAAAAACGAGAAGAGGGGACCCAGGCATGAACCTGGATCCCCTGCGCCGTGAAGATTCTACTCGATGGTCGCCAGAAAGGAGCGGGCGATGGTTCCGACGTCGCCATCAGCAGGGATGCCGTTCCACGGCTTGCCTGGCGAGACCACGTTGACCACGACGATGCTGGCGCCGTTAAAGATGGCGCTGCGCGCCTCACGCAGGTCTACGCCGCCCGCGGCGGAGATCAGCGTGTCGAACTTGCTGCGCACGCGCGTCACGTGACGGTATTGGATCACCTTGCCACGCGTGCCCTCCTCATCGCGGCCGCGGTGAAGCACGACGACATCGGGTGGCAGCCTGAGCTGCATCAGCACACGCAGCGGGTCGGTGACGCCGAGCATGTCGACCATAGCGGCCATTTCCAGGCGGCGGCAGGCGGCAATGAAGCAGTTCAGGGTTTCGGTCGGCGAGTTGCCCAGCACCGTTGCGGCCGTGGCGCCAGCCCCGTGAGCCATTGCCGCCTCTTCAGCGCCGCCGTCAGATGCCTTGAGGTCGGCCACGATGTGCCCCGGCCACAGGGCACGGATGGCGCGGATCCCGTTCATGCCCTCGCGTTTGAGGTAGGGAGTCCCGGCCTCGATCAGGATGCGTTGGTCGCACACGATCCAGGGTAACACGCGCCGCATCTGACGGATGTCCTCATTGAACGCCAGTTGCAAATAGCGCTTGTCGCTGTCGAGCTTGCTGCGGCCAAGCGCCGCCAGGGATTGAAGGACGGCGACAGCTCCTTCACCTTCCTGCTGGCCCATTGCCTGTTCGATCCTGGTCAGTTGTTCATCGTCCACGCCCTGAAGGCGCCTTTCTCGGGCGGCCGTCAGGATCTGCCTGCGGATGATTGAACCCAGCATGGCTCGTTACCCCTTGACGATCTTGCCGAGCGTCTCCTGCATGCTGCCGGGTACAAAGATGACGATCTTTTCCGAGGGGTCGGCGGCGATGTCGCGGATCGTCTGCAGCGTGCGCAGGTGGAGCGCTCCCTCGCTCTGGGAGAGCATCTCGGCGGCCTTTTGCAGGCTCTCGGCGGCCGACAGCTCGCCCTGAGAGGCGATGATCACGGCGCGGCGCTCGCGCTCGGCCTCGGCCTGCTTGGCCATAGCACGCTTCATCTCCGCTGGGAGCTCGATCTCCTGGATCTTGATTGAGCTGATGTCAACACCCCAGCCCGATGTCTCGGCGTCGACAATGGCGCGGATGTTCTCGGCGATCTTTTCGCGCTCGCTCAGCACAAAGTCCATTTCGGCGTTGCCCACTACGTCGCGCAGGGCGGTCTGCGTGTACTGACGCACGGCGTAGCCATAGTCCTGGATCTTGATGATCGCGTCTTCAGGGTGTTCGACGCGATAGTAGACCACGGTGTTGGCCAAGATGGTGATATTGTCGCGGGTGATCACCTCCTGCTTGGGGATATCGGCCGTGGTGATGCGCATGTCCACCACCCGCATGTTCTGCAGAATGGGCGCGACCCAGGTGAGGCCAGGACTGCGCGTGCCCGAGTAGCGGCCCAGCGTGAACACGACGCCGCGCTGGTATTCATAGAGCTGTCTGATGCCGCCCAGAAAGTACATCACAACGAGAGTCAGCAGAGGAGTAGCCAGTAGCCAACCCATAACATACCTCCTTGTCGAAAAGAGTGCTGCCGCCGGACGACTCCGGGGCGGACGGCTCTTTGCACCCCCTCCACGAGCCATCGCCGATAGTCAGCTTGGCTGCTCTACAGCGGGGGAATGCGGTAACCATCCTGCTTGCAGTATAGCCGGGGCAGCGGGAGCTGCCCGAAAAACGGCTGACAACTGGCTGACATCCGGGACGGAGGAGAGCTACTTGAGTCGAGAAACCAGCGCGGAGGCGAACTCGGCAAGAAGCGCGGCGGCGGGCTCGCCCGGTCGGGCGTTCTCGAGCGCTGTTGCCGCTCGCCGGTGGTAGTCGAGCGCTCTGGACTGCACATAATCTCTGGACCCGCACTGCCCGAGCAGGCGCAGCGCCTCGGCCAGGGTTTCGGCGCTCCAGGTGGGCAGCCGGTACAGGGCCAGCAGGTCCTGGCCCGATTCGGTCGAGGCGACCGCATGGATGACCGGCAGGGTCATCTTGCGGCTCAGCAGATCGTCGCCGGCGGGCTTGCCGGTGACAGCAGGATCGCCCCAGATGCCCAGCAGGTCGTCGACCATTTGAAAGGCCAGGCCCAGGTTCCGGCCAAAGTCATGGTAATGCGGAGCGGCAGCACTATTCCCGGCCAGAAAAGCGCCCATCTCGGTCGAAGCCGCCGCCAGGGCGGCGGTCTTGCCACCGATCATCCGCAGGTAGCGCTCCTCGGTCATGGTCAGGTCGCCCTCGCCAGAAATGTCGAGGTACTGCCCGTGAGTGAGCTCGAGGCAGGTTCGATCCAGCAGGGTTGTCGCTTTGAGAATGGCCGCGGGGGCGTATCCCCGATCATGCAGCCTGGCCAGCGCCAGGCGAGCCAGCATCAGCATCGCGTCGCCCGAGTTGATGCCGTGAGCCAGGCCCCAGACCTTCCAGACGGCGGCCCTTCCGCGGCGGGTGGCGCTCTGGTCTTCGATGTCGTCGTGCAGCAGCGAAAAGTTGTGCACCAGCTCCAGGGCGGCAGCGGCGGGCACGGCGCGCTGCCACTGCCCGCCGGCAGCCTCGCAAGTGAGCAGACACAGCAGCGGGCGAAGTCGTTTCCCGGCATCGGCCTTCTCCGGCCTGAGCTGCGCGTCGAGCCAGCCAAGGTGGTACAGCATCATGCCGTACAACCCGGAGAGGTCCGCCGCCGAGGAACAGACCACGGCACGCATCTCTGTCTCGACCGCTTCGATGTAGGGCGCAAAGGCTGGATTCACGCGAGGCTCCCATCCCCGGGGTTCGGGTCCAACGGTACCTGACGCAGAGCAGCGATGCTGCCCGCTCCGCAGCCAAACATGGCCAGCCTCAGGCCGTCGATCAACACCAGCAGCTCCTGGTACACTGCGGCGGCCGAGCGCATGGCTGGCTTGAGCAGAGGACGAGCCAGGCCAACCAGCGAGGCTCCCAATGCCAGCGCAACGGCCGCCTGCGGACCCGTGGTGATTCCGCCGCTGGCGATGAGCGGAAGATCGGGCACTGCCTGGCGGCACTGACGCAGGGATTCAGCGGTGGGAATGCCCCAGCCAGCCAGGGCCTCTGCGAGACGCCGCTGGTGCGTGCTGACGGCGCGCAGTGACTCGACGCGGGTCCACGAGGTCCCGCCCGCGCCAGCAACGTCCACGGCAGTAACCCCGGCGTCTTGGAGGCGGCGGGCCACTTCGCCGGAGATGCCCCAGCCAACCTCCTTGACAATGACCGGCACCTCCAGCCCGCGGCAGACAACCTCAATGCGCGACAGCAGGCCGGAGAAATTGGTGTTCCCGTGAGGCTGAATGGCCTCCTGGAGCGAGTTGAGGTGCAGCACCAGGGCATCGGCCTCGATCATCTGCACGGCGCGGCGGCACTCGTCCAGACCATAACCATAGTTGAGCTGCACCGCGCCCAGATTGGCAAAGAGGAGAAGGTGAGGCGCAACGGAACGCACCCGATAGGTTCGCTCCAGGCGCGGGTCCTCCAGGGCAGCGCGCTGTGAGCCCAGGCACATCGCCAGACCCAGCTCTTCGGCGGCTTGCGCCAGATGGAGATTGATCTTTGCCGCTCTGGTTGTGCCGCCCGTAATGGCCGAGATGAGGAACGGCGCGCGGAGGGGATGGCCCAGGAGACTGGTGCTCGGGTCGACTGCCGCCAGAGCTAGCTCGGGGAGAGCATTGTGGCGCAGGCGGTAGCGCTCCAGGCCAGTGGTGATCCCCCGGCCAGCCACATCCTCATCACGGCAGATGCGCAGGTGGTCCTCTTTGCGTTTCGAATGAGATTCAGCCATCAGCGGCTCCGTATCCCGTGCGGCGGGGTGGTGTTTTGAGTTAGACACCGGCGGCTCTCGGCAGATGATACACCGGCCAGGCTGCGCCGGTCAAACATCGTCTTGCTTCCGCTCAAAGGATACGGACAGCAGTTGACAGCGAACGGCAAGGGCACTAGAATAGCCGCTGGTAACCTGCATATTATGAAGGGAGAAGCAATCGTGGACATCTTTGAACGCGTAAAAAAGATCGTGGTAGACCAGCTTGGAATCGCCCCGGAGAAAGTCGTGCCGGAGGCGCGCTTCCGCGAAGACCTGGGGGCGGACTCGCTGGACCTGGTCGAGCTGATCATGGCCTTTGAGGAAGAGTTCGGCGGTCCTGTCTCCGACGAAGAGGCACAGGGCATCAAGACCGTGGGCGAAGCAGTCAAGTACCTGGAGTCTCGCGGCGCCTAGCCGCACCTGCGGACAATGATCGAACGGCGGACCGAGAGGCGCGGAACATGGCGCCTTTCGGTTCGCTTGTCTTAGCAGGATGATGCGGTCGACGCTCACCGAGCCGGTCTTGGGCGGACGGGGGCCGGTCGGTGTGATTGCCTCGAGCGGAGGTGCTCGTGATCGTCGTTGATCCGAAACGCTGTGCCTATTGCGGTTGCTGCGTCAGTGTGTGTCCCGTGGGGGCTCTCGACCTGCAGGAGACACGGCTGACCGTCTCCGATGCCTGTATCGACTGCCTGCTCTGCGTCGCTGCCTGCCCAATGGGTGCTATCAGCGCCTGCGGGGGCAGGCCGGCCTCGCTGGCGAAAACTCACTACGATGTCATCATTGTGGGGGCCGGGCCGGCCGGGTCCGTGACCGCCTGGGAGGCAGCCAGGCTGGGCCTCTCCGTGCTGCTGCTCGAAAAACGACAGGAGATCGGCTCGCCGGTGCGCTGTGCCGAAGGCATTACTCACTCCGCACTGGCCTCGTTTCTGCCGCCCGATCCCCGCTGGATCAGCGCCACGATACGCACTGCCTCCATTCACGTCGTCGAGCCGACGCGCGAGCAGGAGTGGGTGCCAGCGCAGGAGCCTGCCGAAGATGCGGCTATGGGCTATGTGCTCGAGCGGCGTGTCTTTGATCGCGTGCTGGCCGAGCAGGCAGCGGCAGCCGGCGCGCGGGTGATGGTCAAGACCGCGGCGGAGGGACTGTTGCGCGACGGACAGCGTGTGGTCGGCGTGAGGGTGCGCGGCCCATCCGGTGCGATGGACATCACCGCCAGGGTCACAGTAGGGGCAGATGGCGTCGAGTCCCGGGTGGGGGCCTGGGCCGGGATCGATACCACTCTGGCGCAGGCTGACCTCATGTCCTGTGCCCAGTACCTGATGGCGGGAGTCGAGACTGACCCCCACACGACGGTGTACTACCTCGACCAGGAGCTGGCACCCGGCGGGTACGCGTGGATCTTCCCCAAGGGCGACGGCAGGGCCAACGTGGGGTTGGGCGTCCAGGCCGGGATTACCGAAAAGGCGCCCATCGAGCTGTTGAACCGCTTTGTGGACAAGTACCCATTCCTCAGCCGGGGCAACCCCGTGACGCTGGTGAGCGGAGGCGTGCCGGTAGGCCTGCCGCCAGCGCAGATTGTCGCCGACGGGCTGCTGCTGGTTGGCGATGCGGCACGGCAGGTTGACCCGCTCACTGGCGGGGGAATCGCCAATGGTATGGAGGCAGGCCGGTTGGCAGCGCAGGTGGTTGCGGAGGCCCTTGATGTAGGCGACACGTCAGCGAAAGCTCTCGGCCGGTACGCCGAGCTGTGGTCTGCCGGGCGGGGCAAAGACATGGCCCGCAACTTGAGACTGAGACGCAGGTTCGCCCCGGAACAGCGAACCGACGAGCGTTTCTTGCGGTTGTTCGCTCTGTCCATCGGGGCAGCCAAGTGAGAGGAGAGCACCTTGAGCCACATCGCCGTGATTGCCGATAGCTGCACCAGTCTTCCTGACTCGTACTTTGCCGAGTATCAGATCGCCAGTGTGCCTTACTATGTGCATCTGGGCACGGAACAGTACCGGGACAATATCGACATCACGCGCGACGAGTTCCTGGAACAGATGCGCAACGGCGTTGTGCCCAAGTCGGCCAATCCGGGTCCGGCGGACTATGCGGTCAAACTCCGTGCGGCTGCCGAGCGCACCAAGGAGATGATCGTCTACTGCATGACTTCGCTGGGGAGCGGGGCCTACCAGGCAGCGCTGCTGGCCAGGGAGATGGTCAGCGCGGAAATCAGCGGGCTGCGCATTGAGGTCGTCGACACAAGGAACGTGTCCATGGGGCACGGCTGGATGGCCCTGGAAGGAGCGCGCAAGGCTCTGGCCGGGGCGAGCATGGAGCAGCTGCTGGCGCTGGCGCAGCGGATGATTCCGGTGACGCGCATGCTGCAGACGGCCGACACGCTGCGCTATCTGTACCTGGGCGGCCGCATTGGCAAGGCAAAGCATCTGGTTGGGTCAGTGCTCAACCTCAAGCCGATCATCAGCATGGAAGACGGGGTGATTGTAGCTCTGGGCCAGGCCCGTGGCCGACCGGCGGCGTACCGCAAGATGATGAGCCTGATCGCCGAGAAGGTGGGCGCAGGAGGGAGAATCAAGTCCGCCATTGTGCACGCGGCCGACCCGGAGGCTGCCGCGACCCTGCGTGAGATGGTGGAGTCAAGCTTTGCCTGTGTGGAAAGCATCACCACCAACCTCTCTTCGGCGTTGGCCACGCACACCGGGCCGGGCACGGTCGGCGTGTGCTACTTCCCGGCCAGCGTGGTGGAAGGCTGAGCGGCCTGACTCTGGCCCTAGAGCACCGGAGTGTTCAGGCGCTGCAGGCGCTCCAGGGTGTCGGCCCAGGTGATATCGGAGATGCCGAGCTTGAGTCTCAACCGCTCCGGCTCCATTCCGTTGCGCAAGTCGCGCAGCGCGCAGGTGTAGCGGAGCACCTCGAAGCAAGCCCTTCGGGGAGGCAGGCCCGCCCGGCGCGAGGCGGTGTCGAGAACGTACTCCAGGTTGCGCGCCGTGCACTCAAAGAGATGCGACACGGGTCGATACTGGCTCTTGTATTCGTCTACTAGAGTGTCAAACCCCGGCGGCAGCCGCAGCCGCCGCTCCTTATGCCGCTTGCGCGCGCTGTCGTAGCGGACGAACAGGGTTACTCCCTCTGTCTCGGTCGTATCGATGTCCGCCGGAGTCAAGGCCATACACTCGCTCTTCTTCAAGCCCGTGGTGAGAAGCAGAGTGGCGAGCAGATGAGGGCGGGCATCGGGAGATTGCGGGTCGCGGCGCAGCGCCTCGGTAGCAGAGAGGAGCTGGCTCACTTCCGCAGCCGAGAGAACCCTGGGCAGGGGAGTGTCGACGTGAGGATGCTCCAACTGCGCGGCGGGGTTCTGGGCCACCACTTTCGACGCCGCTAACCAGCCGTAGAAAACCTTGAGGGTAGTAATCCGCCGTGCCAGCGACTTGTCGTTGCAGGGGACGCCCCGCCCATGCCTGAGCCAGCGCAGGAAGCCATAGAGGTCGGCGTAGCGGATGTGGCCGATGACGACGTGCGGACCGATGTAGCGCTGAAAGAGGCGGAGGTCGCTGTCAAAAGCGCGCACCGTGTTGCTGCTGCGGCCTTCAGCCAGGAGATGTTCGTGGAACGCGGTGATCGCCCGGCGCAGCGGTGAGCGAGCATCCAGCGGAGCGGAGAGCCGAACGTCGCCGCTGGGTTCCGGCGGCTCGAGAAAGGACAGCTGACCTGGGCGCATGGTGCCTCCTTTCGTATAGCAGTCCTGCTGATTGTACACCAGGTAGCGACGGCGTCAAATAGCCGATTTTGGCATGCGCTCGAGCGGAGCCTATAATCAACTCTATCCAGAGACAGAAAGGTGCGAGTGCAGGGGCATGGCTAAACGTAGACTAAAGCGCCAGCTCAACCTGGCCCAGGTAGTGATGCTGGGCACGGCCGGCGCTATTGCCGCAGAGCTATTCGTCATAACCGGACACGCGGCGGGCATTGCCGGGCCGGCGACGGTGCTGGCCATCCTGGTGGCGGCCCTGATGACGTTGAGCGTGGCGCTGAACTACTGCGAGCTGGCCACAACCTTCCCTGAGACGGGCGGAGCCATGACCTACGTCCGCGAGGCCTTTGGCAACGGCCTACTCTCCTACGTCGTTGGATCGTTTGACTGTCTCTCCAGCACCTTTTACAGCGCACTCTCAGCGGTCGGCTTTGCTTACTCGCTGCGTGTGTTTATCCCTGGGCTGCCCCTCGTCCCTACGGCGCTAGCCACGGTGGCTTTCTTCACCCTGCTCAATCTCCTGGGGGTGGACGCAGTTGGGAACGTGCAGATCCTGTTGGGCGGCATCCTCCTGCTGTTCTTGGGGACGTATATTGTGGGAGGCTTGTTCAGTCCGGCCGGATTCCGCCGCGAGGTGTTTCTCAGCGGCGGCGGGTTCTTTGTGGAGCAAGGTCTCGCCGCCAACCTGGGACGGATCCTTCGCACCGTCGCCTTGATCTATACTGCCTTTGTTGGTTTTGAGGTGATCGCCGACGACGCCGAGGAGGTTGCTAACCCCAACCGCACCATCCCCAGGGGGATTCTGCTGAGCCTGGGCACGATCACCGTCTTCTACACTCTGGTCATTCTAGTGGCACTGGGGACTGTGCCCTGGCGCGAGCTGACCGGTTCAGAGACTGCTCTTACCGACACGGCAGCCCGCTCCCTGCCGGGGTGGGGGGTACCGATGATGGCGGCAGCGGGAGTCATCGCCTCGCTGACAACGGTCAACACGGCGATGCTAAGCGCGACCAGAGAGGCATTTACGCTGAGCCGAGACGGTGCCTGGCCCAGGGCTTTGTCCAAGATGGGTCGTTTCAGGACGCCCTTCGTCGCCGTACTGGCGGTCGGAACGGTGATCGCTCTCGTCGCCGCCATCGGCGTAGTAGATTTCCTGAGCTACATCTCCAGTTCCGGGTACCTGTTCGTATTGATCTGGGCCAGTCTGGCGCTGCCACGCCTGCGCCGGCTACACCCGGAGCTGGCTCGCCCCTTCAAAGCGCCGCTGTTTCCCCTCACTGCCTATGCCGCGGCAGGTGGCGCCGCGCTGATCATTGCCTCAACCGATTGGCGCGCGTTATTGTTCGGGGCAGGTCTGCTCGGCGTACTGGCCATCCTCTACTATGCCCGGGGGCCGGTGGAGCGATTTCTGGAAACCAGGGTCGCGGCTCGGCAGGAAGCCCGCGACCGGATTCTCATCGCAGTGGCCAACCCCGTCACCGCTCGCAAGCTGGCACATCTGGCAACGATGCTGGCCCGGGCAGGAGAGGACACGAGCATTTGCGTGCTCAAGGTGATGGCGACTCAGTCCGACTTGCAGCCGGAGCTGCGTGACCGGTTGGTCGGCCGTCTGGCCAGAAGGAGCGACGCCCTGCTGCGGTCCATCGCCGACGAAGCCCTGGCCAAGAACGTGCCGCTGTTCACCAGGATGCTGTCGGCGCCGACCGTGGCCGAGGGTGTGCTGCGGGCGATGGAGCCAAACGTCAAGCTGCTGCTGATGGGCTGGCCGGGCCCATTAGAAGGGTCGAGCCTGTCTCAGAATCCGGTCAAGGTCGTGTTGCAGCGCGCCAAGTCGCATACGGCGGTGTTCCTTGATCGGCAACTCGGCGCGGTCAAGCGGATTCTGGTTCCTGTCGGTGGAGGCCCTCATTCACGTCTCGCCATCCGACTCGCCTATGAATTGGCTGAAGAAGAGGACGCAGAAATGACGGCTCTCACCTGCTTCTGCGAGGACTGCGATGGTGAGGAGCTGGAGAACCGGATGGGGCTCCTGCGGGAGACGGTGGAAGACGTATTGGGTACTGTGCCGGACCGGATCGTCACCCGCCTCTCTCATTGTGCGACGGTAACCAGCGGCGTTCTCGAGGAGACGACTAGGCAGGACTATGACCTTCTGGTGGTCGGTGCGTCCGAGGAGTGGGCGGACCCAGAAGCCCTTTTCGGCCGGGTAGACGACGAGCTCGCCTGTCGGGTGCCCTGTTCGGTACTGATGGTGCGACGATACGAAGCTGCAGTCATGTCGTGGATTCGCCGCCAGGCCAAGAGCGTTGCCAGCCGAGAGCCGTAGGAGATACCCTGGGCGCGCAGCACACTATATTTCTGGGCCAATGCCGCGGCCGGCGCCAGCGCCGGCACCAGCCAGGAACGCACAGGAGCGCCGTTGTGAGTCCTAGTCAGATGCAGTTAGCGGATACCAACCTCACTCTCTCGGCAGAAGAACCGGCCAGGCTCGAGCTGGACAAGGTCAGCGTCGCCTACGGGCAGCGCCAGGCGCTGTGTGACATCAGCATCCACATCCCGCACGGCCAGTGTGTGGCAGTCGTGGGGCCCAACGGAGCGGGCAAGTCGACCCTTTTCAAAGCTCTGGTCGGGCTGCTGCCGGTGCAGAGCGGCACCATTCTCATCCACGGACGGCCCCTGGGACACCATCGCGATTGCGTGGCCTACGTTCCCCAGCGCGACGAGGTCGATTGGGGCTTTCCGCTCACGGTGAGGGACGTGGTGGTAATGGGGCGCTACGGTCGAAGAGGCTGGTTGCGCGGACCCACAAAGACCGACCGCAAGGCAGTGGATGAATCGCTCGAGCTGATGGGCATCACCGAGTTGGCCGAGCGGCCGATTGGCGAGCTCTCCGGCGGGCAGCAGCAACGAGTCTTTGTGGCCAGAGCGCTGGCCCAGAACCCCCACATTCTGCTGATGGACGAGCCCTTCACCGGAGTGGACGCCGCCTCTCGCGAGTCCATTCTGCGCGTGCTCGATCAGATGCACCGCCAGGAGGTCACCGTGCTCATCTCGACTCACGACCTCAACCTGGCCTCCAGCCGCTTTGAGCACGTGCTGGTGCTCAACAAGCGCGTCATCGCCTATGGCAGCCCGGCCGAGGTGTTCACGCCACAGACACTCCACGCCGCATTTGGCGGCCAGGCACTCATGCTGGGCGATCACCTGGTCGCGGTCGACCAATGCTGTCCGCCGGAGCGTGGAGGCATGATCCAATGACCTGGCTGACTGCACCTCTGGCGTACGGGTTCATGCAGCGCGGGTTTGTGGCGGCAGTGATGGTGGGAGTGCTGTGCGCTGTGATCGGGTGCTATGTGGTACTGCGGTCGATGGCCTTTATTGGCGACGCGATGGCCCACTCGATTCTTCCCGGAGTGGCGGTGGCCTATCTGCTGAAGGGGAACCTGCTGCTGGGTGCTCTGGTGGCGGCGTTGGCGGTGGCCCTGGGAATCGGGTTGTTCTCGCGACCGAGCGCGGTGAAGGAAGACACGGCCATCGGCATTCTGTTCGCGGCTGCACTGTCGCTCGGGGTGGCGCTGATCAGCACCATCCGCACCTATGCCGTTGACCTGACGCACATCCTGTTCGGCAACGTTCTCGGGGTGAGCACGAGCGACCTGGTGCTCACCGGTCTGCTTGGCGGCGGCGTGTTGCTGGCATTGCTCGTGCTCTATCGGCCAATGCTGGTAGCCACTTTCGATCCCGTGCTGGCGGCGACCCTGCGTTTGCCCGGGCGGCTACTGAGGACCCTGCTGCTGGTGCTGCTGGCGGTGACCATTGTGGTATCCATGCAGACGGTGGGGGTTGGGCTGGTCGCAGCGATGCTGGTCACGCCTGGCGCCACGGCTTACCTGCTGGCGCGTCGGCTGCCAAGGATGATGGCCTGGGCCGCTCTGATCGGCGCTTTGAGCAGCGTGTGCGGCCTGTACTTGAGCTTTTATCTCAACGTGGCCTCCGGTGCGGCGATCGTGCTGGTGGCGACGGCGATGTTTATGCTGGCCTACCTACTGGCACCGGACAAGGGGCTGGTGTTCGAGCACCTGCGAGCGCGCCGCGCCGTGACGCGGGACGAATGCGACTCGGACGAAGGTCACTGAGAGGAGAATCTTGCACGACGCCTGGCTGGGACAGTATCTGGACATCGTGCGCCACGGTCTGGCACGGACCGCGCAGGCCAGGCACGTGGTGATCGTGGGTGCGGGGCTGGCGGGTCTCGTGGCGGCCAGTGAGCTACAGCGGGCCGGACACCAGGTAACCCTCCTCGAAGCGCAGCAACGGGTCGGCGGGCGGGTGCTCACCCTGCGCAGCCCGTTCACGGAAGGGCTCTATGCCGAGGCGGGAGCCATGCGCATCCCGCGGACCCACGTACTGGCCCTGGCCTATGTCGAACGCTATGGCCTGAGGACTGTACCCTTCAGTGCGGGGCCTGGCACCACGCGCTTTTTTCTGCGCGGCAAGCGTGTGAGTGACGGTACAGCGGGCAAGCTGGCCGCTCAGCTCGGGCTAAGGCTGAACGAGAGCGAGCAACAGCACTCTCCGGACGAGCTGTGGAACGCCGCAGTGGCACCACTGGTAGCCGCCATGCGCGCCGAGCGGGAGAGCAACTGGGGACCGCGCTTTGATGAGCTGAGTCGAGTCTCGACGCGGCAGTTCTTGTGCAACGCCGGATGGTCTGAAGGAGCCATCAAGCTGTTTGGCATTTTGGAGAACCAGGAGGCTCTGCTCGACTGTTCGTTCCTCGAGCTGTTCCTGGAGGAATCGCACCTGGCCTACGCTAACCCGGTGCAGATCGAAGGGGGGATGGATCGGCTGCCGGCGGCGTTCCTGCCCGAGCTGGGTGAGAGGGTCCTCTTTGGAGCTCAGGTCTACTCGCTGGCCCAGTCGGAAGAAGGGGTCAAGGTATTCTACCGGACAGAGAGCGGGCCAGGGGAGATCGCGGGCGACTATGGGGTTATTGCGGTACCCTTCCCGGTGCTGAGGCACATCGAGGTGCAGCAGCCGTTCTCGACGGGCAAGCAGAGAGCCATCCGAGAGCTGCACTATGATGCTTCGACCAAGGTTCTCGCGCAGTGCCGACGCCGCTTCTGGGAGGAAGATGAAGGGATCCATGGCGGCCGCCTGGTGACGGACCTGCCGATGCGTTCGATGTACTACCCGGACCACGGAAGAGCAACGGGCCGCGGAGTGCTGCTGGCGAGCTACACCTGGGGCGAGGACGCTGAGAGATGGGGCGCGCTGGAACCCGACGAGAGGCTGAGGCAGGCCACAGAACAGGTGGCACAAATCCATCCGCAACTGCGGCAAGAGCTCGAGGTCGGGGCCAGCAAGGCATGGCAGCTCGATCCCTTTGCTGGCGGCGCGTTCGCCGACTTGCTGCCGGGTCAGTATGGGCAGCTCTACCCGCACATCGCGGCTCCAGAAGGGCGGTTCCACTTTGCCGGGGAGCACGCTTCGTTGAATCACGCCTGGATGCAGGGGGCGATCCATTCCGGGATTCGCGCCGCGATAGAGATTCACTCACGAGTTGGATGAGCTCCCCGCGAAGCTCATCGAGCCAGGAGACACCAAGACATAACCATCCACCAGCTTGATCTGTTCCTCGTTTGCTTGCATCTCCGCATCACATAACGGACACTCCGCGTCAGGACGGGAAAATCGACTCCTGACGCGTTTTTTGACAGCAAGGGACAAATGGGGTAGAGTCTCTTGAGTGGACGGGCGGCGACAAAGCCGGCTGCGTCGGCCCGGCGCTCTGGTCCACCATCATGGAGGTGCACTGCGGCTGCAGCGGCGGGAGCAGCGACCCGCAAGCAGAATTCCGGGGGTAGTGATCAATGGTGCTGACCAAGACGCGCACTGATTTGCCGATTCTGTTGCTCCACAACGTGGACACCGACTGGACTGACGCCGAGATCGAAGAGGTCGAACAGGCCGTCGAGTTGTTACGATCGGCTGTGGCGTCGCTCGGGCATCCCGTGGTCAGCGCGACGCTCCGCGACTCTGACCTCGCGTCTCTCCTCAGCAAGTTCGATCCTCTGGATTACGTGGTGCTCAACTGGTGTGAGTGCCTTCCCGGAACGACCAGCACCGATTATCGTGTCGCCCAGATCCTGGAGGCTTTGGGGTTCACCTTCACTGGAGCCGGCTCGGAGGCGCTCGAGTTCAGTTGGAACAAGCCTCAGGTCAAAGAGCGACTGCGCCGCCTGGGCATCAGCACCCCAACCTGGAAGGTCTTTGAGCGGGCAGAGCCAGATAGCTGGAACTGCTTTCCGGCCATTGTCAAAGCGGGGCTCCAGCACAGCAGCGTGGGCATCACGTCCGAGTCCGTGGTGCTCAACGAGGAGGAGACGCTGCGCCGCCTGGAGTACATCCTGACGACGTACGGCCCACCGGCGATTGTGGAGGATTTCGTCGACGGACGCGAGTTCTACGTTCCCGTCATCGGCAATGGCGAGCCGATGATCCTGCCTCCGGTGGAGATGGACTATGGCGCGTTCTCTGACATGCACCAGCGCCTGTGCACCTACGACGCCAAGTTCACCCCTGGCTCCGACCAGTACGTGGGCATTACCTGTCGCGTGCCCGCTCCCCTAAGCGCGGATGAGTACGCCCGCCTGGAAAAGCTCGCCCTGGCGGGGTTTGCTGCGCTGCAATGCCGCGACTATGCGCGCATGGATGTGCGGCTGCGCGATGGAGTGTTCTATCTGATCGATGTCAACCCCAACGCCGACATTAGCGCCGATGCCAGCGTCGCCAGAGGCGCAGCAGCGGCCGGTTATTCCTACGGCGAGATGATCAGCCTTCTGGTGACTCTGGCCGCGGAAAGGCACCCGCGTTTCGGGCAGAGTTCTCACTGACCACAGCAGGCCCCGGGCCGCGGTCTCGCGGCAGAAACCTGGACAGTGCTGCAGCAAAGGCCGGTCTGGCGAAACGATTGATCGGCACCTCGCTGGCCTGTCTGCTGCTGGCGGTCGTTGCTCCGTTCGCCCTCGTTCGAGGTGCCTCGACCCAGGCACCAACGCTCACCTTCTCCTCGTCTTCAGGCTATGTGGTGCTCAGACCGCTGGACACGGACCTGCTGTGGATTGAGCTCGGCGCTGGAGCAGTTCCACAGCAGGAAACGTCGGGCCTGCCGCACAGCGCCATGGTTGCCAGGTCGGACTATCCTGGCGCGCCGTTCAACGCTCTGGACGCGAATCAGGTTGACGCGGGCGCCATCCGCGTGCAGGTGGAGCCGCAGAGCCTCTGTCTGCGATTGACCGACACGCAGCGCGAGCCGGACCTGCCCCTGACGACACTCTGCCCGCAATTCGATGGCGGCAGCTTGACGGGGTTCACCCTGCTGCCGACCGGGTTCACTCACGCCTATGGGCTCGGTCAGCAATTTGCGCTGGCCGGACAGATGGACGGTGACTTGATCGGCCGCGTGCGGGCACCGGGGAACCGCTACGGCAACGCCATGACGCCCCTAGCTGGCGGGATGGTGGGCAAGACCCAGGTCCCGGTGATCTACTTCCTGGGAGAGGGTTCTGACTGCTACGCCCTGTTCGTCGACAGCGCTGCTCCGCAGACCTGGAACTTGAAGGGCAACCTGTGGAAGGTTACGGCAAAGGCCCCTCAGCTCAGGATCTATGTGCTCACCGGACCGGATCTGCCGGACCTCAGGAAGGACTATATGGAGCTGACCGGCAGGCCTCCCGTTCCTCCCAGGGCCTTCTTTGGACTATGGGTCTCTGAGTACGGCTACGATGGCTGGCCCGAGCTGAGAGACAAGCTGGCCACCCTCAGGGCGGCACGAATGCCGGTGGATGGGTTCGTACTGGACCTGCAGTGGTACGGCGGCATCGAGAGCAACTCGGGTGACACGTCGATGGGTCGGCTCGATTGGGACAGGCGGGCCTTTCCTGATCCAGAGGCGGAGGTTGCCCGGCTCAAGCAGCAGGGAATCGGCCTGATGCTGATCGAGCAGCCCTACGTGGGCGAGAGCCTGGACGAGTTCAAGGACCTGCAGCAGCGAGGCTACCTGGTGAGGACCTGCGAGACCTGCGGCGGCACCATTCTGGCGCAAAACCCCTGGTGGGGCATCGGCGGTATGATTGATTTCAGCAACAGGCAAAGTGCAGCCTACTGGCACGACAGCAAACGGGCGCCGCTGATCAAGCAGGGCATCGTCGGCCATTGGACCGACCTCGGCGAACCAGAGCTCTACGAGGACCAGGACTGGTACCTGAACGACGCGGCGGGTGACAGCGGAGAGCACGGCGAGGCGGCAGTGCACAATTTGTACAATCTGTACTGGAGCAAGGGCATCGTCGAGGGCTACCAGAGAACCAGTCCCACGGTGCGGCCATTCATCCTCTCGCGTTCCGGCACGGCTGGCTCCCAACGCTACGGGGTGGCCCTGTGGTCGGGCGACATCGGCTCCAATCTGGGCAGTCTGGCGGCGCAGCAGAACGCGCAGATGCACCTGTCTTTTTCTGGCATCGACTATTACGGGAGCGACGTCGGTGGGTTCATGCGGCAGGCCCTGGACAGCGATCTCGATGAGCTGTACACGCAGTGGTTCGCCGATTCAGCCCTCTTCGATGTGCCGCTGAGACCCCACACCCTGAACCTGTGCAACTGCAACGAGACCGCTCCCGACCGGGTGGGGGACGTCGAAAGCAACAGAGCGAACCTGCTGCTGCGTTACGAGCTGACTCCCTACGTCTATTCGCTGGCCCACCGTGCGTACCTGAATGGCGAGCCGATCTTCCCGTCTCTGGCCTTCTACTATCCGTCCGATGCCAACGTCCGCGAAATGGCCAGTGAAAAGCTCATCGGCCGCGACCTGCTGGCCGCAGTCGTGGCCAAAGCAGGCGTCAGGCAGCAGCGCGTGTACCTGCCGGCCGGAGACTGGGTGGAGTACCACACGCGCCAGTGGCACTCCAGCCCGGGCGAATGGCTGGAAGAGCGGCCGCTCTATGTGGATGGGCTCTTCAGGCTGCCTCTCTACGCCCGCGCGGGAGCCATTCTCCCGCAGATGTACGTTGACGAGCGCACCCTCAACATCGAGGGGCAGCGCAGCGACGGCACGCGACGAGACGAACTCGTCGTGACGGTGTTCGCGTCGGAGCAACCCGGCGAGTTTGCCCTGTACGAGGATGACGGCCAGTCGACGGATTACCAGCGTGGCGCAGTGCGCACCACCGTGCTCTCCCAGGAGACGCGTGCGGAGCAGAGCCGGGTGCGCATCGCCACGGCCAGCGGCAGCTATCGCGGCGCCGTCAGCCGGCGCGACAACGTGGTGCGGCTTGTCCTCAACGGCCAGGCAGCGAGCCAGGTGATGGTCAACGGCCGCGCGCTGCCGCAATGTCGCTCCGAAGCGGACTGGACCGCCACTCAGGTGGCCTGCTGGGGCAACGCCGACGCCAACCTGGTACTGGCCCGGTCGGGGACAATGGACGTCGGGCAGTCCAAGGAGTTCGTCTTTGCTCTGACCGATGCGGCGCAGGCCGAATTGTGGCACGGGCCGGCGGAGCTACCGAGCGATACGCATCTTCCCACGCAACCGGCCATCGACCTCAGACTCTGGCTGGCAGTGGCTCTCCTGCTCGCGGCAGCCGTCGTAGTTTCGTGGCGGATAGCGCAGCGGGAACGGTCGAGCAGGGCCAACGGCCGCTAAGACGAGGATACAACACTCGCCAACACAAGGAGGAGCACCATGTGTGACACGATGGTAGCGCTGGGCAAGGCCACGGCGGACGGCAGTACCATCCTGGCCAAGAACAGCGACCGCGAACCGAATGAGGCACAGCTTTTGACCTACGTTCCGCGGCAGCAGCACGCCGATGGCGAGCAGGTGCAGTGCACCTACATCAAGCTCCCGCAGGTGCGGGAGACGTTCGAGGTCGTGCTCTCGCGCCCGTTCTGGATGTGGGGCGCCGAGATGGGCGGCAACGAACACGGGGTGGCCATCGGCAACGAGGCGGTGTTCACCAAGGAACCCTATGGCAAGGAGCCGGGCCTCATCGGCATGGACATGCTGAGGCTCGCGCTCGAGCGGACCGACAGTGCGCGCGGCGCCCTGGAACTGATTATCGAGCTCCTCCGCACCTATGGGCAGAGCGGCAACTGCGGCTTGAAGCATCCCACGTACTATCACAACTCGTTCCTCATCGCCGATGCGCGGGAAGCCTGGTGCCTGGAGACCTCCGGTCAATACTGGGCGGCGCAGAGGGTCACGGACCGGCGGACGATCTCTAACGGATTGACCATTGGCCGCGAGTGGGAAATGGCCAGCCCCGGCCTGGTAGAGCACGCCATCGAAAAGGGCTGGTGCAAATCGGCGGCCGAGTTTGACTTTGCACGCTGCTACTCTGACCTCATCTTTACCCGGCTCGACGGCTGCCGTCCCAGGCAATGCCGCTCCGCAGAGCTGCTGGCAGAGCAGCAGGGGCGATTCACGATCCTTTCGGCTATGGCTGCTCTGCGCGACCATGGGGCGCGGGCGCAAGGACCCGGCTGGAGCCCTGCCAAAGGGCTGGTGATGGATACATTGTGCGTCCACGCCGGACTGGGCCCCACCAGA
Source organism: Chloroflexi bacterium ADurb.Bin180 (assembly GCA_002070215.1). Lineage (NCBI taxonomy): Bacteria > Bacillati > Chloroflexota > Chloroflexi bacterium ADurb.Bin180. The sequence continues at coordinate 24,040 of MWCV01000024.1, forward strand.
CCCAGTCAGTCGACCGGATCCATGGTGGCCCACTTGAGCGATGACCGGCCGACCTTCTGGCTGACCGGCACCTCCGCTCCCTGCACCAGTCTATTCAAGCCTGTATTCCTGGGCAGCTCAGGGTTGCCCGACCTCGGACCCGAGGCCACAGGAACGGCTGACGAGCGGTCGCTGTGGTGGCGCCACGAGCGGCTGCACCGAGCGACGCTCAAGGATTATGCCACGAGGCACGGCCTGTACGCGGACGAGCGCGACCGCGTGCAGGCCGCCTGGGTGGCCGAAGCAGAGCACGTCATCGCTGAGACGAGGGGGCAAAGGGCTGAAGAGGCCACAGCCCGGCTGCGCGGGCTGACCAGCGCCTGTTTTGAGCGTGCCGACGCGCTGGAGCAGGCCTGGCTGGAGCTGGTGCAACAGGCACCGCCCGGGCGAAGCGGTTACCCGTTGTTCGATTTCGCCTGGCGTGGGTATAATCGGCAAGCCGAGTTCCGACCATAGCAGGTCCACGAATGACTCGGACTCATCAGCTTAGGAGGACAGGACGTGATTACACCGGCGGAGCTAGCGCAGTTCTTTGAGCGCAACCTGGGCATCATCGAGCAGCAGGTCAAGGGGCTGACTCACGAGCAGTGCCTGCTTCAGCTCCCGTTCCGTGGCAATTGCATGAACTGGGTGCTCGGGCATATCGCTGACAACCGCAGCGGCGTCTGCGAGGCATTGGGTCAGGGGGCGGTGATGACGCCCGAGGAGGCCAAACGCTACAGCTATGGCTCTGAGCCCATCTGCGGTGAGGGGCCCGGCGTATTGCCCCTGGCCAGGCTTATGGAGATCCTGCGGGAGAGCCAGAAGAGGATCAACGTGGCACTGCCCCTGCTGAAGGAACGGGACTGGAAGAGACAGATGAAGGACTTTCGCGGGGAAGTGACCTTTGGCAACCACCTGGTGTTCCTGTACTTTCACGACACCTACCACATCGGGCAGACCGAGGCGCTGCGCCAACTGGCAGGCACCAACGACGGCGTCATCTAGGTCGGCGCCAGAGCCGCCCCGGGCGAGTGCAGTGAGCATCCATTGGGTGTGTCCCTGATGAGCAGGTCGCGGCGTGCCTTGCTGGATTTCGCCACCGAGACGGCGTATCTGGCGGGCCGCTCAACGTTGGCCTACTTTAGCACCGGCGTGGAGCCAGAGATCAAGGCCGACAACACGCCGGTGACCGTGGCCGATAGGGCCTCTGAGGAGATCGTCCGGCGCCGCATCGAGACGGCCTTTCCCCGACACGCGATCGTGGGCGAAGAGTTCGGCGCGAACGACCAGCCCAAGGCCACGCACCGCTGGTTCATCGATCCCATCGATGGCACCAAGTCGTTCATCCACGGCGTACCGCTCTACTCCGTCCTGCTCGGACTGGAGGTGGAGGGGCAGATGGAAGTGGGGGTGGCCTACTTTCCGGCGCTGGATGAAATGATCTGCGCTGCACGGGGCGAGGGCTGCTGGTGGAACGGCCGTCGGGCGTACGTATCGGCCGTCGCCAGGCTGAGCGATGCGGTGGTGTGCTTCACGGATCCGCTGTCCTTTGAGCGCACCGGCCGAGGGCAAGCCTGGCAGAGACTGCAGCGAGCGACCTACTATCGGGCTGGCTGGAGCGATGCCTACGGCTACTGCCTGGTGGCCACCGGCAGAGCGGAAGTGGCCCTCGATCCGCTGATGGCACCGTGGGACAGTGCGCCCTTTCCGGCCATCCTTGCCGAGGCGGGCGGCTACTTTGGCGATTGGACCGGGAACAGCACCATCTACTCCGGTGACGGGCTGGGCACTACCTCAAGCCTGCTGTCGCAGGTGCTGAAAGCGCTGAAATGACCCGGCACGAAACAACGAGACCTCTGCTGCTCGTGGCACTGGCCTGCGCCCTCTGCGCTTCCTGTGCGCGAGTGGAGCCAACCGGCACAGCGCCGCAGGCAGCAGAGGCCACTGCGACGCCAGCGTTGATGCCGACCGCGGCGCCAGTTGAGCCGACGGCCACGGCCGTCCCAAACAGCCCCGTGCCCACTCTCACCCGCGTGCCTTCGGTGCAGGCCGCCCACTCCATCACCCTGCACTACTCGGACGCCAAAGGCAAGCCGGTAGAACAAGCAGTGAACTATCTGCTCTACACTCCTGCCGGCTACGGACAGGATGGCGCTCCTGAAGGCGGCTGGCCGTTGATCCTTTTCCTGCACGGCCAGCTCGAATGGGGCGATGACCCGACGGTGCTCACCAGGCAGGGTGTGCCCAAGCTGCTGGCCGAAGGGCAGAACCTGCCGGCGCTGGTCCTCTCGCCGCAGTCGCGGGAAGGAAGCCGGTGGTGGCCCCAAACGGCCATGCTGGCGGCGCTGCTGGATGCGATCCAGGCGCAATACGATGTCAACCCGCGCCGGGTGTATCTGACGGGCATCAGCATGGGTGGTTACGGGGTCTGGGCGCTGGCGATGGCCGAGGCTGCCCGCTTTGCCGCTGTGGTGCCCATCGCGGGCGGGGCGGACTATCTGCCGGGTGATACGCCCATTCCAGAGGCCATCTGCAACCTGCGCGACGTGCCGGTGTGGGTCTTTCACGGCGAGCTGGACCAGAACGTGCCCGTCTCGGCAGCGATCAACGCGGTGCGAGCGCTGGAGAAGTGCGGCGGCCGGCCCAGGCTCACGTTGTACCCCGATGCGGCTCACGCCGAGGCGTGGGAGGAGGCCTACTCCCACCCGGCATTGTGGGAGTGGCTGTTCGCACAGGTGCGAAAGGACTGACCTCATCGGTCGTGAACTCGCCGGCGTACACCCGGGAGGAGGATCTGCGTCATCAGGGTAGAGAGCACGGAGGCTGGGACGCCCTGACGAATGACGAAAGGAGACTGATTATGAGGGCTAGGCGAGTCCTTCGGCTATTGCTCATCACCGGTGTCCTGTTTATGCTTGCCCTGGCGCCTGTTGCAGCGCAGGGCCGGCAATTGCCCCCGTCCGCCAGCCGCGTTCTGGTGCACTTCCAGGGCGAGATCAAGAGCCGGCCAGCGGAATCCACTCTGGGCACCTGGGTAGTGGGGTCTAGAACGATCAGCGTCGTTGAGACGACCATGATCGACGAAACCCGGGGACCGGCTGTGGTGGGTGCGCAAGTTGTGATCATCGCCCGGGCGCTGCCAACCACTGACGCAACGCAACCGGCACTTGAGGCGGTGCTGATCCGGGTGGTCAGCCCAATGTGGCCGCCGCGCACGGTGGTCGTGCGCGGGATCGTGCTAGAGAAACAGCCAGCCTTCTTTGTGGTCAATGGCCTGCGCATCATTTATGATGCCAGCACCCCGTGTGCAGATGAGGTCAAGGAAGGCGCACTGGTGCTTGTCTGGGCTATCCGAACCAGCGAAGGGATCAAGGCGCAACGTATTCGCGTCCTGGCCAGCCCGCTGCCCATTGTCGAGTTTGAAGGCGTCATCAAGCGGCTGTCGCGTGAGCTATGGGTGGTCGGCGACCGGCGCGTGCGCCTCAATGCCGGCACCGTAATCGATGGAACACCGGCGGTTGGCGCCATGGCGCGGGTACGCGGCTACGAGCAGAAGAACGGCGTGATCCTGGCGCTGGTGATCGCGGTGGTTGAGCCGCCCGGGACGGTGGAGTGGACTGGACGGATTGACCGTATTCCGCCGACCATTGCAATCTATCTGCCCATGTACGTTGGGCGATGGGTGGTGGCAGGGCGTGAGGTGTGGGTAACGCGGGCGACCGTGGTTAAGGGCACCCCTCGCATCGGTGCTCAAGCGCGGGTGGTGGCTGTCCCGGGCACCGGCCGCCTGCTTACTGCAGTTACCATCGAGGTGCTGACTCTCACCGAGTAGGCAGCAGGGGGAAGCGAATTAGGGCGCCTTTTGTTCTTCGGCGGCGCCAGAGACCAAGCCAGGGCGGGTACACCGCCTTGGCTTTCTTGCTGCTTGAGGGGGCGGCAGGATCGTTTGCGCCCCAAAGCCCTAAAGGGTATACTGAACTCGTAACTCAATCAATGAGGGAGCAAGATGGTCACAAGCGAATGGGCAGAGGAATTTGGAGCAGCGATCACGGTATGCGACGAGAATGGCGTCATCGTCGAGGCCAACCAGCGTTCGAGGTCCAGGATTGCCTCGGGCAATGAGACGGCGGTGTTGGGCATGAACATGCTGGACTGTCACCCCGAGCCGGCGCGCAGCAAGGTGGTGCAGATGCTCAAGACCGAGGCGACTAACGTGTACACCATCGAGAAGAACGGTCGGCGCAAGCTCATTTATCAGGCGCCGTGGTACAAGGATGGCCATTTCGCCGGGCTGGTAGAGCTGTCGTTGCCGCTCCCAGACGAGATGCCCCACTTTAACCGGGACAAGAAGTGATCGCTCGTTCGTCGGGCGCAACCGCGCCCTGTTGGTGGTGTTCTTCAAGAGACGCGGGTCTCTGAACTCATTCCCATTGTCGGGGCAGGGAGGCAGGTTGGCCAGGTACAAGATCATCGTCAACCCAACGTGCGGGAGAGGGAACGGCGAACGAAGCATTCCGGCGATTGAGGAGGCGCTGCGGCGCCGCGGGGTCGACTTTGACCTCGTGCGGACGGAGCGCCCCTGGCACGCCGCAGAGCTGGCCAGACAGGCCGCTCATGATGGTTTTGACGTAGTAGTGTCCGGCGGCGGCGACGGCACGGCCAATGAGGTAGTGAATGGCCTGATGCTGGCCAAGCAGGACGGCAAAGCGGCGGCGATGGGCATCCTGAGCATCGGTCGAGGCAACGACTATGCCTTTGGGATGATGGTACCCATGGGCGTCGAAGCCGGATGCCAGGCGCTGGCCGAAGGTAAGCGACGCTGGGTGGATGTGGGCCAGGTAGTGGGCGGCGACTACCCGCAGGGGCGGTACTTTGGCAACGGCGTGGGCATCGGTTTTGATACGGTGGTCGGATTCGAGGCGCTCAAGCTCAAATGGCTGACGGGCTTTCCATCCTACATCGTGGCCGCACTCAAAACGGTATTCCTCTACTTTCGTGCGCCCTTGCTGCGCATCGAGCACGATGGCGGCACTGTCGAGCGGGCCTGTTTGATGGTTTCGATAATGAACGGTCGGCGGCTGGGCGGAGGCTTCATGATGGCGCCGGAAGGTCGCCCTGACGATGGCATGGCCGATGCGTGTGTGGCGCGACAGGTCAGCCGGGCCAGGGTGTTCACGCTCGTACCGCACTTTATGAAGGGTACACAGGCGACCCAGCCCGAGGTGGAGATGATCCACTCCCGGCGATTTGACATAGTCGCACTGGAGGGCACCCTGCCGGTGCATGCCGATGGCGAGACGATATGCACCGCCGGCCAGCGGATAACGGTAGAGATCCTGCCGCGGCAGGTCGAGTTCATCTTCTGTGGCCCGGAGGCGTAGGGTATGGCTCTGACCGAGCGGGTGGTAACCTCCGGAATCAAGGTCGTGGCGCGGACGATTCTGCGCATCGACGGCGCCGAGCTGGAACGAGTTCCACAGCACGGGCCGCTCATCCTGGTGCCCAACCACATCAACTTTCTGGACGCGCCGGTACTGTACACCCACCTCCTGCCCCGGCGCATTACGGCGCTGGCCAAGCAGGAAACCTGGGACAATCCGGCCCTGCGGTTTCTGTTTGACATGGGGGAAGCGATCCCACTGCGGCGAGGTCAGGCGGACCTGGCAGCTTTGAAGCGCGGGCTCAAGGTGCTGGAAGAGGGACGCATTCTGGCCATCGCTCCGGAGGGGCACAGGAGCAGCACTGGTCTGCTCCAGCAGGGCCACCCGGGAGTGGTGTTTATGGCAATGCACAGCGGTGCGCCGCTGCTGCCGGTGGTTTGCTACGGGGCGGAAAAGTTCCGCTCAAACATCGTGCGCCTGCGCAGAACCGACTTTCACGTCGTGGTCGGCCGACAGTTCTACATTGACACGCACGGCGAGACGGTGATGGGCGCCAAGAGGCAGCAGATAGCGGATGAGATTATGTACCAGTTGGCGGCCCTGCTGCCGCCAGAGTACCGGGGGCACTACCGCGACCTCAGCCAGGCCACCGAACAGTACCTGCGCTTTCAGCCGCCTGCCTACAGCAACCTGCAGCGAATCGGCATCGTCGACTGATGCCAGCGGAGCGGCAGCCAGGCACTACCGACGAAGTGGCGAGCACTCGGCTCAGCCTGTTGCCTGCCCTGGCAGCGACAGGTTGATTCCGCGCTCCTCCAGGCAACGTCGCAGGCCATCCATCTCCTGCGTCTTGACCAGCAGCAGTCGGCCCGTGGTGTCGCCGTCGAATCTGGCCAGCCGGGCGGCTATCTCAGGGTCAGCCAACAGCTCATCCGCCGTGGCTCGATCCTTCACCTCGAGCAGCACCACCTGAGAGAGCACCGCCGAGCCGTAATAGCGGCCCCACGCCTTGATCTTGAGCACCAGCTCCGGCGGCAGCGGCCCGCAGTGGATTGCCCCCAGTCGCTCAAGGTACGCGGCGACCGTCAGTCCTCGCTCGAGAGAGCGCTCGACCGATGAACGGGTGACAACGTACCGTCCATCCACCTCATCAGCCAGTTCTGCCAGCCGCTCTGTCAGCAGCAAGTCCGGCCCCTCGTGTGCCAGGCTCAGCGTGCCATCCGGCGTTGCCGCAACCTTCGCACGGTCGGGATCAAGTCCCCTGGTTACCGCGGGCAACTGGCCCCGTTCTAACAACAGCTCGCGCAGCGTAGCGGTGTTCCCTCGCTTGAGGAGAATCATGCCAGGCCCGAGCCGGCGCTCAAAGACGGGCTTGAGCGCGGGATCTTGCCACAGCGAGTCGGCGAGAGCGGCCGAGTCGGTGTGGCACAGAGCCACGGAGGGTCGAATCACGATGCGCTCGGACTGCTCGCCCCACTCACGGAGGGTCCTGAGCACGTTTTGCGGCAGGGGCTTCCCGGCCTGACGCTGCAAAAAGTCGATTATCCCGCGCGCGGATAGACCCCGCTGCTGGGCAGCATAAAAGGTCTGGCGAGACAGTTTGAACTCGAAGGATCCCCGGTCAGCGCGCACGCGGTCCGCAAAGAGCTCGATGCGCGCCAGGGTTGTCTCGGGCACGCCGCCGAGGGCCAGCAGTTGAAAGTTGGGCTGGACCACGAGCCGGCCATCGGCCACCGCCGCCGGGTTGGAGGAGGGGAGCGGCTCATCGAGCCGCATGGCGCGGTCAGCATCCTCGGTCAACCTGAACGCCAGGAGCCGACCCCCATCAAGACAGACATCCACCAGCCCGAGCCAGTGCAGGGGGCCGCTGAGCACACCGCCCACGAACGCAGCCTCGACCTCGGCCACCCAGCGCGCCTGCTGGGTGAGATAATTGGCGTCTTTGAAGTAGGGGATGCCAGGGTACTTGTCCTCTTTCTGAAAGATCAAGCGCGGCGCCAGCACGGACACCCGCTCCAGAAAGCGCTCGGCGGAAAGCCAGGTGCCGCTCTGCAGTTGGCACAGGTGGCCGAGCAAGAGCCGCCTGGCCTGGGCCAGGTCCAGGTCGAACGTGGCCATGCCGAGGGTGCTCAGTTCGCTCCACTCAGGCAGGCGCAGCCATGCCTCAAGGCAGGTACGGGTGCGACTGAGGGCCGAGCGGCTCCAGAAGGCGGGCGGGGTCAGGTACCCGCCAGCGGCCCGCAGGTGATGGTTGGCACGCACGCACAGGCCCAGGGCCTGCAGCATCAGACGCGTAAAGTGCAGTCGGGGCGTCTCGTGCTGTGCTCCTTCTCCCAGGGCGGGCTCTGGCGAGATGAGTTGATCGTTGAGCAAACGGAGCGCGCGCTTTTGCACCTGGCCGGCCGCGTTGAGCGGCAATGGTTTGAACCTGGTGCAGCTCCAGTAGACAAAGAGCTCTCGTTGCGCCAGGGCTATCGTGGTTTCGATGGCGTCTGAAGGCAATGCGGTGGTGCCCCATTCGATAGGGGGCAGTTGGCTGGCTGGCGGGGACGAGGATGAGGCCATGGTGGCTCTAGTCAAGAACCCGGGGCATATAGCCGCGTTCGCTGAACTCTTTCACCAGCAGAGGAACATCTTCCTCTGCCACGAGAGCCAGACGCGGCGTGATGCGGGCCACAATGCGCTGCGACAGGGCCGTGCTGACCTGGAGTTCCGCCAGCAGCACGTCATCCTGCAGCTCGAGGAGGGCAAAGCCCTCGTAGAGCCTCACCCGACCGTAGCGCGACCACCAGTCATTGAGTGCCTCGGTCACGGCCGGAGGGGCTGGCGCCGAAAGACAGCGATTCCACTCGGCGAGCAGCTCGGCGGCCGAGTGACCGACCTCGAACTCGGCACAGGCCCGGCGCGGATCGAGTTGATACACGAAACGATCGGGGGCAGCCTCCTGCAGCTCGGCGATCCTTCCGAGCAGAACGTGCACCGAGGCACAGACGCTGTGCGGGCGAACCAGAACTATGACCTCGGAGCCGCGCTGCTCAACGGTCAACGGCACGCCTCCAACAGGCTCGCGGGGCGCGGGTCTGTCCCAGACCCAGTTGGCCAGGCCAGTGGAGCGATACGCCACCAGACGCTCTCCCTCCAGCAAGAGCTGCACCCAGCCCAGCCAGTGGAGAGGGCCTTGCAGCATAAACCGGAGTATCCTGCCCTCAACCTGGTCCCACGAAGGGGTTGAGTGCGGAGAGAAGCGCCCCGAGGAATCGCGGACCGCGACGCCCCAGGCAGTGACAGGAGCATCGAGCAGCGCATTCATCTGCGGCCACAGCCGTCTGATGGCCGCTTCGACCCGGTCCAGCGGAAGCCACCCCGTTTCTCCGGTGCAGGCCAGGGACCTGAGCAGCAAATGGCGCATCCGCACCAGCCGTGAGCGGAAATGCTGATACGAACAGGCATACTGCGCGTTGTGCCACAGAACAAGGCCAGTCGACCGACGCAGCACGCTGTCCAGCTCGCTCCAGTTGGCGAGCGACTGATAGGCGTGCGCCAGGCTCCGGGCCCGGGCCTGCACCGTCTGCGCACTGAATTGCTCCCAGGCATGTTTCCTGGCGACGAGGTGGTCCGCCGTCAGCTCCACGAGGCCCAGCTCCACGAGCAGGCGACAGAACAGGTCGGCCTCCTCCGCCTCGCCTGATATCGCTGTAGCGAGCTCCTGCAGGGCCGGCTCGGCCAGCAGCATTGCCGCGGGGAGAGCCGTCAACAACTGCCGGGAGATATCGAGCTTGCGACCCCGACGCAGCCGTGCCAGTTCTGCCTGCTCGATTGGCCAACCCTGCAAGCCGGCCGCCAGTCGCCGTTCGACCGGCGCAGATCCAGGAGGCGCTCGCCGGGGCCTGACTGTAGCAATGTGCTGCCACACGGTAACCAACTGCGACAGGGCATCGGCCGTGTCGCGACTGCGGATGTCGGGTGAAGGGGGAATAGGCTCGGCCTGGCACCACCCGGGCAGGGGCGGCACGAGCTGCTGGACTTCCCAGGGCAGCCAGTACTGCGGCATCTGGTGCAGCGAGTCGCGCCAGGCCAGCAGTAGACCGACTCGCGCCAGGTCAGACAGGAACCCGGCTGCCTCGACGGGCTTGACCTCTGGTTCAGATTCCGGGCGCATGGAGCTCATCGCCAGAGCCATTCCGGAAGGAGTCACGCCGCAACCGTCCTCGGCCACAAAAGCGGCACGCAGGGCCTCGCGGAGAAGCGGAGGCAGAGAGACGACAATGCGGGCAGTGCCAGTATGGTCAGCCAGCAGCTCTACCAGCCCCGAAACGAGCTGCGACCGATCAGAGCCTGGCAGCGTGCAACCTCTCGCCCGGGCGAGGTCGCGGAGTTCTTGCTCAGGCAATTGGCTCAGGATTGTGGCCAGGCCGGAACGGGCGTCGTCCAGGCAATCAGTGGACAAGCTGAGGGACCTCGTCTTCATAGAGGATGTCGTAGTGGTAGCCCTGCTCGGTCAGGAATAGCTGGCGCTTGGCGGCGCAATCCTGGTCGCGCGTGTCTCTGGTGACCAGGGAGTAGAAGTGGGCCAGGGTACCGCTGCGTTTGGGACGCAGGATCCGGCCGAGGCGCTGGGCTTCTTCCTGGCGCGAACCGAAGGTGCCCGAAATCTGAATGGCCACGTTCGCGTCGGGGAGGTCAATGGCAAAGTTGCCGACCTTGGAGACAATCAACCGTCGAATTGCGCCGGAACGGAACCGCTCGTAGAGCTCCTCACGCTCTCGCACGGGGGTCTTGCCGGTGATGATGGGCAGCCCATAGCGCTCGGCTACTTGCAGCAGCTGGGTCCGATAGACGCCAATGATCAGGGTACTATCATCAGCGTGCAGCGACAGCAGTTGTTCCAGAACCGCCAGCTTGCGCGGGTTCTCGGCAGCCACGCGATAGCGGTCGCGGTCGTCAGCGATGGCATAGTCCAGACGCAGCTCCTCGTCCAGGGCAACGCGCACCTCGTGACACTCGGCGGTGGCGATCCAGCCCTGGTGTTCGAGGTCCTTCCAAGGGGCGTCGTACCTCTTCGGACCAATCAACGAAAAGACATCGGTCTCCCGGCCGTCCTCACGGACCAGCGTAGCGGTCAGGCCCAGACGTCGGCGGGCCTGAATCTCAGCCGTGACGCGAAAGACCGGTGCAGGGAGGAGGTGCACTTCGTCGTAGATGATGAGGCCCCAATCCTGCTGGTTGAACAGGGCAAAGTGCGGGTACTCGGCGTCCTCCGGCGCGGCATCGCCGTTTCGCGGCGCGTGATAGGTCATCATCTGATAAGTGCTGATGGTCACGGGGCGCACCTGTTTGCAGTCGCCCGTATACTCGCCGATGTCCGCCGCCTTCAGGTCGGTCTTGTCCAGCAGCTCTGCCGCCCACTGACGAGCGGCGACGGTGTTGGTGGTGAGGATCAGCGTGGCACACTGGGCCCTGGCCATCACGGCCAGGCCAACGACCGTCTTGCCCGCACCGCAGGGGAGAACCACGACGCCGCTTCCCCCGCGCGATGTGCCGTTGGCGAAGAAGGCGGCCGCGGCGTCGGCTTGATACGCGCGCAGGGTGAGCGGCTGGCCGGACAGCGTAACCTGGCGAAGAGAGTGAGGCAGCGGAGCACCCTGGACGTAGCCGGCCAGGTCCTCGGCCGGGTAACCGATGGTCACGAGGGCCTGCTTCACGTGCCCGCGCCTCAGGGGGTCGATACGCAGCTTGAGCGGAGAGATGGCCTCGAGCACAAACGGCAGCAGGCGCTTTTGCCGCGACAGCTCGGCCATCATGGCCAGGTCATCGGCCACCAGGAAGAGCTGGTCACCTTCGCGAATCAGCTTGACCCGGCCGTACCTGGCAACATAGTCACGAATGTCGCGGGTGATGTTTTCCGGCAGGGGGTACTTGCTGTACGCCCGCAGGCCGCTCACGATCGATTCCGCATCCAAACCCGAAGAGGCCGCATTCCACAAAGAGAGGGGGGTTATGCGGTAGGTGTGCACGTATTCGGGGCTCTTTTCCAACTCGGCAAAGCGGCAGAGCTGGTCGCGGGCAGCGGCGTAGAGAGGGTTGTCGACCTCGAGGAGCACTGTGCGGTCGCTCTGAACGATTATCGGGTTGCCAGATGAGTTACTCACACTGACCTATCTGCCTCACGGAATCTAATTGCCGGGTAGGGGGCAGGGTATTGTAACAAATCGATGCACTCGAGTCAAGTGCCCTGCGGAGAGAGTGTTGAAAAACGACCTGGCGTTTTGTGTGCAGGCGGTGAATCCGGTACACTGGGTATGGTGCCACGGCGC
>MWCV01000025.1 GCA_002070215.1 Chloroflexi bacterium ADurb.Bin180
CGGCACTGGCGACGCGACGATCATGCTGGCGCAGCACCTGCACGATCGCGGCTGCCCGGCCGAGCTCGTCTATCTCGACCTCTCGCGCGCCTCGCGAATGGTTTCGTCCTCACTTTGAACAACAGCGGCAAAAAGTGCTGGTTCTCTTTCCAGACGCACCCTGCCTCCTGGATTCCGGTCACAACGGTCTTGTTGGCAAGAGTCCGCTTGGTGGCGGCAACAGCCTAAGCCTCGTTGCCCTCAACGGTCGCCCGCCTGACTCGGCGCATTGCACCGAATACCTGTCTGCTCCTCCATAGATTGGTCCATAGGCAGTGAGGACAAGGTCGAGCAGGGTGCGGCGAGGGCGGATTTGTCGGTCCTCTTGTCCTCCCTTCGAGAAAACAGCAATGAGGCCTCGAGGCACTGCCGTCGGGGCGGCGCAGGTGCAAGGCGTACCTGCCTTATCATAGACACCAATGTGGTTGTGTCAACCTGACCGGGTGCGCGTTCTATCAAATGATAATGTCACCGAGCACGGGCGTTGTGCCCGGCAAGATGTGAGCTATAATGCGGCCAGGCTTCCGCCTGGCCCGGCGGTAAAGGGAATGAGCCGGACTCGCAGGCAGGGAGGGCTCACTGACAAAGGAGGCACGAGTGCCGACAGAGGGATACGCCACGATGGAGTTCCACGTTTCACGCCAGGCTCGTGACCTCTACTCGTTTGATCAAAGCCTGTTCTCGTTGAGCGGCAACGTCGTGCTGGCCAATTTCCTCGCGGCACGCAACTTTGCGCAAAAGATGAACGAGCGGCGGGACCTGGTCCATTTTCCCGAGCGCGCGGTGCGTTCGGGCCAGATCAACGCCATGGGCCTGATTGACGAGATCCTGCACTATGTGGTGGGACTCTACCGCCAGCAGAAGAACCCCGCAGTTATGCAGCAGGCCCTCCAGTTCCTCGACAGCCGGCTGGGCCAAGAGGAGGTGGAGCGAGTGCTGCGCGAATTCGCTGCCGAGTTCCCTCCGCTGACCGTCTACCGGCGCCAGGTCCCGCTTGACGACTATTTGCACGGCCAAACTGCCGGCGTGCCCAACCGGCAGCTCTTGCTGGAGGAGCTGTCGCTGCTCTGGCTGGCCAACTCGAACCCTGCCTTCTCTCCTTATGCCGAGCTGTTTGACGACGCCTCCCTCGAAAAGGAAACTGGCTATCGCTCGCTCATCGCTGCCCTGGGCCAGTTCTTTGAGCAGCAGCCGGGCTTTGGTCCCAACAATCTCCCTCTCATCGAGATGCTGCGTGAGCCGGCAGTGGCCGTGCCGCACTCGCTCACGGGACAATTGGAGTACATTCGGGAAAAGTGGGGTCAGCTTCTCGGGGGGCTGCGGTTTCGCTTGCTGAGCGGACTGGACCTGGTGGCCGAGGAAGAAAAGATGCGCCTGTGGGGAGGAGGCGGTCCTGGACCGGGGCCGATCCTCGCCTACGAGTTCTCAACGCAGCAACGCGAAGAGCCGGAACAGTACAGCCCCGACAAGGACTGGATGCCCCGCGCGGTGCTGATGGCCAAGAGCACCTACGTATGGCTGGACCAGCTCTCGAAAAAGTACCAGCGGCCGGTGAAGCGCCTGGACCAGATACCCGATGAGGAGCTGGACACACTGGCCAGGTGGGGTTTCACCGGGCTGTGGCTGATCGGCCTGTGGGAACGGAGCAAAGCCTCGCGGCGCATCAAGCAACTGTGCGGCAAGGCCGATGCGGTCGCCTCAGCCTACTCGCTGCTGGATTATCGCATCGCCGACGACCTGGGCGGCGAGCCGGCCTTTGAGAACCTGCGCGCCAGGGCACGTCAGAGGGGGCTGCGCCTGGCAGGCGACATGGTACCCAACCACGTGGGGATTGACTCTCCCTGGGTGGTGGAGCACCCGGACTGGTTCATCGCCCGTGATGACTGCCCCTTCCCTTCCTACACGTTCAACGGAGAGGATCTCTCGTCTGATGGGCGAGTCGAGATCCATCTGGAGGATCACTACTACGACCATACCGATGCCGCGGTGGTATTCAAGCGGCTGGACAGAGCCAGCGGCCACACGACCTACATCTACCACGGCAACGATGGTACGAGCATGCCCTGGAACGATACGGCGCAGCTCAACTACCTGAATCCCCGGGTGCGCGAGGCGGTGATTCAGACCATACTCCACGTGGCGCACCGCTTCCCCATCATCCGCTTTGACGCGGCCATGACCTTGAGCAAGAAACACTACCAGCGACTGTGGTTCCCCGAGCCGGGCACGGGCGGCGCCATTCCCACTCGGTCAGAATATGCACTGACCCGCCAGCAGTTCGATGCAGCCATGCCGCAAGAGTTTTGGCGCGAAGTGGTGGACCGGGTCGCGCAGGAAGCTCCAGACACACTGCTGCTGGCCGAGGCCTTCTGGCTAATGGAAGGCTACTTTGTCCGCACACTGGGCATGCACCGCGTCTACAACAGTGCCTTCATGCACATGCTCAAAGCGGAAGACAACGCCAACTACCGCACCACGATCAAGAACGTGCTCGAGTTCGATCCGGAGATCCTCAAGCGGTTCGTCAACTTTATGAACAACCCGGATGAAGAGACGGCCGTTGCCCAGTTCGGCAAGGATGACAAGTACTTTGGCGTCTGCACGATGATGGTGACCATGCCGGGTCTGCCGATGTTCGGTCACGGCCAGATCGAGGGGTTCACCGAAAAGTACGGCATGGAGTACCGCCGTGCCTACTGGGACGAGCAGCCTGACCCGCACCTCTTGTGGCGGCACGAACGGGAGCTCTTCCCGCTGCTGCATCACCGCTACCTGTTCGCCCAGGTCAAGGACTTTTACCTCTATGACTTTTATGCCCCGCAGGGCCACGTCAATGAGGATGTCTTTGCTTACTCTAACCGTGCCGCCGGCGAGCGAGCGCTCGTGGTCTATCACAATCGCTTTGCCAGCGCGACGGGGTGGATCGGCAAGTCAGTGGCCTATCTCGACAAAGCCAGTGGCAACAAGGTGCAGAAGAGCCTGGGAGAGGGCCTCGGCCTGCAGAACCAGGACGACTACTTCTGCATCTTCCGCGACCAGGTCAGTGGGCTGGAATACGTTCGCAGCAGCCGCGAGCTGCACGAAAAGGGACTGTACGTCGAGCTGGGCGCCTACAAGCGCCACGTGTTCCTCGACTGGCGGGAGGTCAAGGACAACGAGTGGCACCACTATGCCCATCTGGCGGCCTATCTCGATGGCCGCGGTGTGCCCAGCATCGACGAGGCATTGAAGGAGACGTTCCTGCTGCCCATTCATCAGGCCTTTAAGGAGCTGGCTAACCCAACCAGTTTCCGCCGTCTTCGCCGGGCCCGTGTTTCCGGGACGGAGAAGCAGGTCGACAAGGCGCTGATCGCAGACATCGAGCACAAGGTTCGCGAACTACTGCGTCAGGCCAGCCGGTTTGCCGGAGTGGCGGACGATTCGGCGGCCCTGGCCGGTGAGATGAGCCGCGAGCTGCAGACGATACTGCGCCTGAGTGCGGCCGACAGCAAGCCAACACCCAGAGGGCAACGGACCTGGGAGCGCGATGTTCTGCTGCGCCTGGACGGGGAGTGGGAGTGGTATTGTCTGCTCGGCTGGTGGTGCGTGCACTCGCTGGGCAAGATCGTCACGCGCGAGGGTTATGAGGCGCAGAGCCGGAGCTGGCTGGATGAGTGGCTGCTGGGCAAGGTGCTCGGCGGCGTGCTCCAGGATCTGGGGCTGGAGGAAAAGCTGGCCTGGCGCGGCGTAGCGGTGATCAAACTGGCTACCAGCCACCAGCGTCTGCTCGTGTCGGGAGAGCCGGATTCACCGGCCCCGTCTGCGCGGGGCGGTTCGGCCCGCGGCTATCAGGTGCTGACCGAGCTGCTGAAGGACGATGAAGTGCAGCAGTTCCTCGGCGTGAACCGCTATCGCGACGTGCTCTGGTTCAATAAAGAGGCTTTTGAGGATCTGCTGTGGTGGCTGCTGCTGGCGGCGGTTGTTGACCTCCGCTCGCGGACAGATGCCCCTGGTGGCCAGTTGGCACTGGGGCACGCTCATGCCGCGGTCGCGCGGCTCCTGGCCGAAGCGGAAGCGTCTGGCTACCAGTTGGAGGAGCTGCTGCGCCGGCTGCAGTCAGAAGAGCCGCGGGCAGCGAGACGGTCGGCCAGGCCCTGAGGCAAAGCAAGGGCCGGTTGACCTGGCCCTGCGTGTGGTCAGGGTGTGGGAGGTGTTATGGGTCACCGAATCATCCAGATCAACCGGGCGCCAGTTCTCACGCTCTGGGCGGCGGTGGTGGCTGAAAGGCTGGGCTTTGACGAGCCAGCGGCGCTGACGCTCGGGCGCGCCCTGGCAGGCCTGAACGCCCAGGCAAAGGGCCAGCGCCTGGGGATCTTTCACCCGCGGGAGCACGGTGACGCAGCCGAGCGCTCCCGCGAGCCCCCTCCGGGGGAGGTGTTTGCGGTCGAGCTGCTGGGGCGCCAGGTGCCGGCGATGAACACGGAGGAGGGAGTGAGGGCAAGCGCAGGGGGCAAGCCGGCCGACCCGCAGAGCGTGCGCCGCTACCTCGAATCCAAGTTCGGCGCGGATCTGGCCAGCGCGCGTGAGGCAATGGAGGCTCTGGCCGGTTCTCTGGAACCGGCGGAGCTGGCAGTGAAGGCGTACCCTCTTTATGAGCAGTTCCGCCCCGTAGTGCCGCAGGGCACAAAGGGCTGGGGCAAAGAGGGCGAACTGGACCTCGACCTCTTGGCTTCACTGGCGCGTAGCAAATCGTGAGGCTTCTTTGCCTCACGGACGTCGTCTCAGGCAGTCCAGTGGCGATACAGCCAATTCGCGACTGAAAGCGCCGCTCCAGCAACGAACACCGCCGCGAACGCGATGAACCGGCAAAGCCACAGACCGTGGTAGGCCGCAACGGCAGGCAGGTGCGGCACATACTGCGTGTAGGCCACCAGATGGCCCATTATGAAGACGACTACTGCGACTGCCGCTACGACCAGCAGGACCCAGACAGGTGGTTTGCCAATGATGCGCAGCAGCTTGCGAAGAAGCAGCCCATACCACAGCATTGCGCCGGCTAGGAGAAACCATCCGATATCGCCAATGATGACTTGGATTGGCATGGTCTACTCGGCTCCTTTCATGATCTGCTCCGCGGTCTTTCTGAATACGTAGGCTCCCCGGAGACAGAGCACGCCGGACACAAGGACCAGGGCATAGTTGACCCATTGCTCGGCGAGCGTGAGGCTCCCCCTCGTGGCATAGGCCAAGCCCTGCCAGATGGCATAAACCAGGATGCCCGACGGTGCCAGCAGCAGGTACTGCCCGTTGGTTTTACGTCCAAATGTGGTTTCGTACCGAAGAGCGATCAGTCCGATCAGGAAGAAGCCGAACCAGACCAGTAGCCCGCCGACGACCGATAGCAGCGTCGTCAGGGGGAAGAACAGGAACCTGCCAAGACTCGACAGAGCCGCTTGTGCTTGTTGCATCGCTAAGAAACCTCCTTGCTCCGACGTGTGGCCATTTGATCTGCGCGGGGCGGGCATGCGCCTGACCGGCCCTGCGCTATGCGGGAACAGACAGTCTCCTCATCGCCTCTACCGCGCTCCTGGCCTTGGCCGACCCCACAAACACGGCGAAAGAGCTCTCCAACTGGGGTAGCACTGCCAACAGCTCTTCCCCGGTGAGTGTCTCAGCGGTATGCCCCTGCTTCTTGAGCAGGCCTTCCAACACTCGCTCCCCGGTAGGTCCCAGGACATCGCGTGCCACAGCGCTCAATGCCGTAACCGGGATGCCTTCCGTGGGCACCCTGGATGCAGGAGGGGCTGTGATCTTGAGCAGCGGTATGAGCGCCTTGGCGGCCGTCTCAGAGGTGAGGCTCAGCAAAGGGATGTTCACGGTGCGAACACAGACCATCACCAGGGCGCCCCTCGGCAGTCGTTTGATTAGCAGCCTGCCTTTGGCATAGAGAAGATCCAGATTGCTCACCCTGGCGTGTTTGGCAGTATGCAGAACGTCCAGCGTCTGGGTGATGGTCCGACACACGGTAGATAGCTGATGGGGGGCGATGGGATCGGTGAATGCGCTGGCGAGGACATCGCCTTCGTTGCTGCAGACGAATGCACCGAGTACCCCTGGCACATTGCTGATTCTCCTAAGGATGTCCTGCATTTGGCCGTCCTCTCTGTGATCGAGAAGGGCTTGGATCTCAGGCGCCGCTGCGCGGCTCTCTTCTTGGTCTGGTGAAAGCATACACAAGAACTGCCAAAGATGCAAATTGGTTGCAGAATAGACGCGAGTTAGTTGCAGCCAGGGCGGCAATGGTCTGTCTGTACTGCGGGCTGCCTCGACAGAGGCGGTTTGACAATGGCCAGGTGCAAAGATAGAATCGAGATGGGCTGATTCAGGTCACTGCGCAGGAAGCACACCTGACCAGGCAGCCCTTCTCGCCTGCCTCCCTTTCCGGTTCCACCTCAAGGACTCATCCGGACCAGAGCGGCACGTACGACGATAACGATGAGGCCAGGAAGGATACCATCGCGAACCTGGACCGGCTCTACGCTCTGCAGGAGATGATGTATGGCCAGAGGAGGAAGGCCCTGCAGAGCGTTCTTCAGAGTATGGACATAGCCGGGAAGGACGGGACGATCAAACGGGTAGTTGGTGCGTTCAACCCGCAGGGTGTTCAAGTACACGGGTTCAAGGTGCCGAGTGCCGACGAGCTGGCTCGCGACTAGCTTGCTCCCTGGTACGCAATGCCCGCCAACAACAAGTGGTATCGCACCCTGGCTGTGTCAACGATTCTGGTCAATACGCTGGACGAGATGGACCTGCGTTGCCCTGACCCCGCAAGTCCCACAAGATCAACAAGGCGGTGCCGATTGATGGCAGACGTAGGCTTGCTACTCGATTCGACTACAACGCTGCCTTCTGGCCTGGGCGCAGAACATGGGATCACCATGATCCCGGTGCCCATCTATGCTGGAGGCAGAGAGTACCGGGACGGAATCGACATCGATGAGGAGGGTTTCCTGCGGCTGCTGGAGGGATCGAAGGACAGACCTTCAACGGCCGTGCCCGGGCCAGGAGAGTTTGTTTCCTGGTATCGGCAGGTGCTGCGCGATCACCTCTGTGTGGTCTATCCCATCGCCAGCAGGCGCCTGTCTGGCCTGTTCAACGCCGCGGTGCAGGCGGGCCTGAGCGTACCGGGAGCTGCGGTGGTCGCCATTGATCCGGCTGAGGGCGAGGTGGATGGGGTGGTGGCGGTTCATACTGATGCCGCGGATCTGAAACGGGAGTTGGCCAGGGTGGCTGCTCTTCCGCCGCCGGTGGTGGTTGTGCAAAACACCGACTCGGTGGCCGGAGGAGTAGGGCTGATTGTGATGCGCGCCTGCGAAGCCATCGCGTCGGGAGCTGCTCTGGACAAGGTCCTGGCAGAGATGATCGCCAGCAAGAGAACCCTGCAATTGCACTTTGTTCTCCCCACTCTGGACTATGTTGTGGACCGGGTTGGCCACCTGCGGGCGTTTTTCGGCACTGTGCTCGACATCAAGCCGGTGATGGCTCTGGAGAACGGCCTGGTTGAGGACGTGGCCAGGGTGCGCGGGTGGGCCAAGGCCAAGCGAAAGATGTTGGAACTGGCGGCTCAAAGCGTGCATGGCAGACAGGTCGACCTGTCGATCCTCCATTCACTGGCTCCCGACGAAGCCCAGCAGTTGCTGGAGGACGCCAGGGCCAGCTTCAACGTGCGTCGCTCCTGGCTGACGGGCATCGGCTGCACAGTGAGTCGCTATACTGGCCGGGGGGGACTGGGGATCGCTACTTCGGAAGTCTGAACTAGGGGCGCGTCGCCACGGTGTCCGAGCGGGCTGACTGACCCTCAGATCCAGGCTCGGCGAGATGGCGCGCCTGCTTCATGTACTCGATGGACTGGTGGCGGAAGTAGGTGTTGTACAGCTCGGCGTAGTGGCCGCGGGCTGCCAGCAGCGTCTCATGGTTGCCCTCTTCGATGATCTCGCCGTGGCGCAGAACGATGATGCGGTCTACGTTGCGCACGGTGGAGAGCCGGTGAGCAATCACGACGGCAGTGCGGTCTTTCATGACCTCAGCCAGCCCCTCTTGAATCTGGGCCTCGGTGAACGGGTCCACGCTGGCTGTCGCCTCGTCCAGGATCAAGATAGGCGGATCCTTAAGCAGGACCCGAGACAGGGCCACCAACTGCCTCTGCCCGGTAGATAGTGATGCCCCCCTCTCACCGACGTCCGTATCCAGGCCATCGGGCAGGGCGCTCAGCCAGTCTCCGCCACCGATGCGGGTTGCAGCCTGCAACACCTGCTCGTCCGTAGCCCCTGCACAGCCGTAGCGGATGTTGTCCCTGATGCTGCCGGAGAACAGGAAAGGCTCCTGCGGTACCAGACCCACCCGCTGGCGGTACTCATGCAGGTCGAGCGTTCTAATGTCGCGGCCGTCAATCAGCAGTGAGCCGTCCTGGAACTCGTAGAACCTGGCGAGGAGCCGCGCCAGGCTCGATTTGCCAGCGCCGGTATGCCCCACCAGAGCGACGGTCTCCCGAGGGCGAATGTGCAGGCTCAGGCCGGGCAGAACCAGCTCACGCCCGGTATAGCTCAGGCGCAGTTGATGGAAGTCGATTTGACCCTCCAGCGCGCCCACCAGTTGGCGGTCGGACTGGATGACCTTGGGTTCGGCATCGACCAGGGCAAACACCCGCTCAGCGGCCGACAGGCCATCCTGAAACTGGCTCCAGAAGGACGAGATACTCATAATGGGCCACCAGTAAAAGCCTACCGTCTGCATGAAGAGCAGCCAGTCGCCAGGGCTGATCCCCCCGCGTGTGGCCAGACCGCCAATGTAGACCAGGAGCGAGGTGGCGATGCCAGACGAGATGCCCAGAATGGGAAAGATCGTGTTGAGGGTCAAGCCGCGCCGCAGGCCGACGCGGTAGGCCTCCTGATTGCGTTCGTGGAACGCATCGAAGATGGCCTGTTCCTGCCTAAAGCTCTTGGCCACCATAATGCCGCTGATGCTCTCCTGGATGTCGGCATTGATCTTGGCTGTCACCTGCTTGGCGTGCAGGGTAACGCGTCGCGCGACGCGACGAAAGCTGAGGGCAATGACAGCCGAAATCGGTGTCATGCCCATCAGCAGCAAGGCCAGACGCGGTTCGATCTTGACCAGCCAGAGCGTCAGCACCAGGACCTGCAGCACCTGGCTGGCCAGGTCGATCGTGAGGGTAACCACCGTGGAAAAGTCCTGCGTGTCCGAGGTGATCCGGCTGACGATCTTGCCCGAGGGATGCTCGTCAAAGAAGGAAAGGTCGTGCAATACGGTGGCACTAAAGACGTCCTGACGCAGCTTGAGCACCACATCGCCGACGACGCGCGCCGTGTACCACTGGCGCACAAAGTTGAGCGCCCATCCAGCGATACCAAGGGCGACAAGACTGACTGTGAGGACGACAATCGCCCTGGTGCTCGGCGCGACCAGCAGCGTATCGACAGTTCGTGATACCAGGATGGGACCGGCGGCGGTGGTGGCAGTGTTCAGGGCCAGTGCCAGGGAGACGAGCACCATTCTGCGCGTGTGGGGCCTGAGGTAGGCGGCAATGCGCCGCAGCAGGTCGCGGTCACGGTAGGTGCGGTCGTAGGCCTCCGTCTCGAGGCCGTCGAGCACAAAGCCCATCAGTGTCCTCGCTCCCCGTTGCCCGACTCGTAGCGGGCAAAGATGCGGCGGTAGGCCTCAGAGCGGGCCATCAGCTCCTCGTGGGTTCCCTGATCCACGAGCTCGCCATGGCGCAGCACCAGGATTCGGTCGGCCCAGCGGATCTGGCTCAAGCGGTGCGTGATGAGGAAGGTTGTGCGCTGGCGGCTGATGCGCCACATTGCACGCTGAATGAGGTCCTCGGTGGCACTGTCGATGGCGCTGGTGCTGTCGTCCAGGATGAGGATGCGCGGGTTGGTGAGGAAGGCGCGGGCAATGGCCAGCCTCTGCCTCTGACCACCGGACAGGTTGACGCCCCTCTCGCCAAGGAGGGTGTCGTACTGCTGGGGCAGTCGGGCGATGAACTCGTCGGCCTGGGCTTGCGCCGCGGCCAGTTCTACCTGGTCCTGGCTGGCACTGGCCCGGCCGAAGGCGATGTTGTCGCGCACGGTGCGGGAGAACAAGAAGATATCCTGTTCGATGGTTGAGATCTGCGAGCGCAGCGAGGCCAGGCTCCAGTCCCGCACGTCAATTCCATCCACGAGCACGCGGCCGCAGTCAGCATCAAAGATGCGGTTGATCAGGCGGGTCAGCGTCGTCTTGCCCGAGCCGGTTTCGCCGACGATGGCTACCGTCTCCCCGGCGTGCGCAGCGAACGAGATGTGCTTGAGGATCGGCTGCTCACCATAGCCAAAGCTGACATCCTCAAAGAGCACCTCTCCGTCAACGGCACGGGCCGTGCCCTGCTTGTTCTCGTCCATCTCGGACCTGGCCTTGATGATGTCCAGCACTCGGTCGGCAGAGGCGAGGCCCATCTGTACCAGGTTGAAGGAAAAGATGGAAATGAAGGTGACAAAGCTCAGCGCGCGCATCAGGCCAAAGAAGCTGACCACCTGACCAAGGGTAAGCACCCCGACCTGCCAGAGCTGCAGGGCGTGGAGGAGGGCCGCTGCGGCAGCGATGGTGTGCACCAGCGGAGGAAGGTAAAAGGCCTCGATTTCTCCGCTGCGGACAAAAGAGTCTCTGTAAGAGCGGGCATCCTGGGTGAACTTGGCCCACTCGTACTGTTCCTGGACATTGGCCTTGACTACCTCGATGCCAGCGATAGCTTCTTCCAGCCCGGCGTTCATTACGCCGAACTGGTCGCGCATGGCGATGGTCACCGGCTTGAGTCGTCGATTGTGGTCGATGACGGTAATGGCAAAGAACACCAGATAGATGGATGGTACCAGCAGCAGACGAGTGTTGATCCTGGCCATCAGAACAATGGGCAGGATCGTTCCGAGAAGCGAGTCCAGGATCAGCATCAGGCCCGGACTGAACATCAGGTTGATCATATGGACATCGTTGGTCGCGCGGGCCATGATATCGCCAACACGCTGCCGGCCGTGAAACGTTTGGTCTTTGCCCAGCAGGCTGACGTAGAGCTCTTCGCGCGCATCGCGCTCGACCAGTTGTGCCAGGAACTCCATAGAATAGTTGCGCAGCAGGCCGGTCAGCCCCTGCCCCACCCCTGCACCCAGGACAGTCAGACCGACTGCCAGAAGCGCTGCGCTGGTCCAGCCGGGGGTCGTAATGACGTCAAAGGCGCGCCCGACAAAAACCTGGAGCGAACTGTAAAAGGTGTTGTTCAGAATGGCCCCGGCCAGGGCGACGAGCGGGAAGAGCGGGTAGCGGAGGAGATGCGAGGCAATCCAGCGGACAGTGCCAGCGTGGTTGTAGGGGTATTCGTTTGCGACAGTAAACTCGCGTTTTTCCACAGGCTCTCGGAGCATAGTCACGATTGGCACAGTGTCAAACGTTGGCCGGGTCAGGGCGGCTGGTTTATAATCTGGCTATGGTCAGGCTCCTGCGCCACACGCTGAGTGAATACCCGCTGGTGCTGCTCAAGGCAATTGCCGAAGGCTGGCGCTTGTCTCTGACCGATGAGCAAACGGACGAGATTGTGGCTCTGCTGGCGGGGGTGATGAGCGACCGAGCGGAGGTGGCTCGCGTCGTCGGAGCGCTGGGCGAGACCGAACGAGAGGCTCTTGGCTACGTAGCTGCTGCGGGACCGGTCAAGGCGCATATCTACCAGCGCAAGTTCGGGGCAATCCGCGGCATGGGGCCAGGGCGGCTCGAATGGGACCAGGCCTGGAAGCACCCCACTTCGCCTGCCGAGTCTCTCTGGTATCTGGGCCTGATCCAGCGTGAGATTGCCCGCCTCGGTGCTTACCACGGCGACGTGTTCTACGTTCCTCACGAAATTCTGTCCGAACTGCCCCCTCTGCCGGCTGATATACCGTCCTTTCGCCTCGCCTCCAGCCCGCCGCCGCCTTTAGTCGAGGACGACGGCGACGCCCTGGCGCGCGACGTTTTCCTGCTGCTGAGCTACCTGCGACGGCACGACATCCGGCTCAAGAAGCAAGGCTGGTCGCGACGGGCATTTGCGGAGCTGCGGGCCAGGCTCTCCGGGTCGGCTGACGTCGAACGGTTGGCGCTGCTGGAGCGCGTATGTGTCAGGGCAGGCCTGGCGAGAATGACCGAAGGCGTGTGGCGGCCAACGGCCAGGGCGGGCTCGTGGCTGAAGAAGCCTCCCGAGGCCAGGCAGAGGCAGCTCTGTGAGGCGTGGCGGACAGAGCCGGACTGGAGCGAGCTCTGCCATCTACCGGGGCTGCGCTGTGAACAGACGGGTTGGCGCAGCGATCCCCGGCTGGCCAGAGACGCGGTGGCCAGGCATTTGCGCCAGAATGCTGGCGAGACCTGGAGCACGCTAGCCTCGTTCATCGATTCGGTCCGTGAGGTAGACCCCGACTTTCAGCGGCCCGACGGCGACTATGACTCGTGGTACATCAAGGACGCGCGGAGCGGTGCCTACCGGTCAGGATTTGCGCAGTGGGACGCTGTCGAAGGGGCGTTGCTGCGCTACTTGCTCGTGCGACCGCTGAGATGGCTGGGAGTGGTGGCTGTGGGACGCGCGGGAGCAGACCAGGAGCCCAGTAGCTTCCGCTTGACGCGACTGGGGGCATCCGTGTTGCAGCTGCCGGAGGCGGGGCTCTCCCTGGAGGAGGCCCGCCAGGTTGCACCGGAGGTGCCAAGCTTTGTGGTGCGTCCCGACCTGAGCGTCGCCGTAGCGGCTGGAGCGCAATGGTACGACCGGTGGCTCCTCGGCAGGTTCGCCAACTGGTCGGGAAGCAGACGCGGCATGGCCATCTACCGCATTGATGGAACGGCGCTGCGGGCCTGTCTGCAGGAAGGGGCTACGCTGAGGCAAATCCTGGCTTTTCTCAAGCGGGTCTCGGGCGGCCGGCTTCCAGCAGAGACTGCCGAATCGCTGCGAGCTCTGGCAGAGGCCCGCGGTTGAGCAAGACAGCCGCTACCAGGTCATACTCCTGACGTTGCCCCAGTCTCCGGCTTCGCAGTAGAGAATGGCCCCGGTAAAGCCCTGGACACGGTAGGTTTTGTTTTTCCAGGTAACGTCGAACTCGGGCGTTACGGGAGAACCCAGACGATACTGCCTGGCATATCTGGGGAAGCTGGCCTCCGGGTTGTAGGCGATGCCGCGACGATTCCAGGCCGCGTTGCGCAAGGCCTCGTCCAGGGGCAAAGGCGGTGGGGGAACGGGCTCTGCCGGCAGAGCCTTGAGGCTGGCCACCACGGGCAGGTCGCGGTCCAACTGATACCACGCTTGCTCTGACCATTGCGGGTCGATGTGCCCCATTCGCTCGTTGGCAATCAGCCACGGGCACATCGCGAAATAACAGTCCTCTGCGTTGCTCTGCAGCCAGCGGAACATGGCCACCGTCCGCTCGGCATGGCCATCGAGGTTGTAGCCAGGGTAGCGCGAGTCCAACTGCTCCCACCCGCCTCTGGGGGCGAACACTCCGCCTTCGGTCGAGATCACTGGTACCTGCACACCCAGGTTGTCCTGCAGCAGCTTGAGTGGTGCCTGATGGCCGATCAGCGAGTTGTCGTCATCCATGATGGTCTTGCCGGGCTGGTCCGCCTGGCAGATAGGATCGTAGGGGTACTCAAAGTGCCACTCCCCCTTTTCGTCACGGTAACAGTGGTTGAGGACCACATCGTGGACTGCCAGCCAGGCCCCGTTGCCGAACACGTCCAGCGCTTCAGACCGGGCATGCTCCCCAAGCCAGCGGAAGGCCTGGGTGTACCAGGGTATGCTGCCATGTTCGGCGTGGTGACCGCACTGAGTTAGTGCGGGGAAGGCGGGGTATCCGCCCAGCTTGATCACGGCCCGGGCATCTTCCAGCCAGTGCTGCATCACGACCTCTGGCCGGCCGCCACTCTGCCACTCTCCGGGCAGCCACTCCTCCGGCAGGTTCGGCTCGTTGTTGACCTCAAAGTAGCGCACACCCACAGCGACCAGGTCGGCGACGGTGTTCTTCTCCCGGTCACCGAGGTGGCCCGGGTTGGGGCGGTCGCGGTACAGGCGCACGATGGGAATGATCTGGTGGGTGAGCAGACTCTGGCAGAGGTGGCGCGAAGAGCCTCCGCCGTCATCGAGCAGTTTGACCCAGCGGATGTTCATTGCACAGAGCTCGGACACCCACCAGTCAAGGGATGAGCCAAAGGGGTGAAAGACCGTTGCCGACCAGTGGATTCCACGTCGGCTGCCATTGGCCGGGCGAGGAAAGTCCTGCAGGTTCATCACGCATCCTCCTCTGTCGGGGGGTCAGCCGAATAGCACAGTCGGCGGGCTTGCTGTCGTCCAGGCCATTCTAGCGCCGAACGGCAGCTTTATCAAGGCCGAAGAGGAGAGTGTGGAAAAAGCGGGCGAGAGATGGGAGCACCCTGGTGCCTGTGCCTGGTAGTGCCAAGACTCCGGGCAACTACAGACCTCGATAGGTTCGTAGTACAGGCTTTAGCCTGTCCCCACCCACTGACGCGGTGAGACCGTCCGGAAGGGGAGCGCTAAAGCGCAACTACGAACCTGTCGTTCACGCTCCCTGGGCAGTTATTCCACACTCTCAAGAGGGAACGTCCCGAGAACGACGCGGTCGGCAGTGGGGCCGCCGGTGGCGGTGACTTTGAGTCGCTCCATCGTCTCCAGCAGATACATACCCACTTCCAGCTCGTAATCGCCGGGCGGCGCGTCTGGGGGCACGACCAGGGTGTGCCGGTCGAGAATCACCTGATCGACAAACCACTGCTGGGTGGGATAGCCGCCATTCACTGGCTCGCCGTCGTGCCCCGCCCATAGGGGACCATTGGTGGCCGGATTAAAGGCCGTGCCTATCAGGTGGGCAAAGACCGTGTAGCCCGGGCCGAGCTTGACGTTGGCGCGCCAGTACAGGTCGAGGGTCAGGGTCTGCCCGGGCCTTATCGCGTCAACTGGCTTGCCCTGTGTGTCAGACAGCGCGTAGCCCAGCAGCTCGATGCGCCCTCCAAGAGTGGCGCGGCGAGCGACGGGTACTGTTCTAATCTGCTGCAGAGCGGCAGTCCCGTTGATGATGACCTCGCCCAGATTGATGGCCTGTTCACCGTCTGACTGAATGACAAAATGGTACCGGCCAGCCGGCGTGGCTGGATAGACATGGAACTGGGCCAGCAGTCGGCCCTGTTCCGTCGCGGCGACGGGGACATTTCGCGATTCGAGTACGCGTCCTCTGACGTCGGCCAGACTCGCAGTCAACTCGACCGGCTGAGCGGCCGCATAGTAGACAGCGGCAGCGACGGTATCACCGGGCCGGAACTCACGCGTCAATAGGTCGTAGCCGGTGCAAGTCACGCCCGGGGCAAGCGCGGCGTTCATCGCGTGCTGTGGCGCGAGGTTGACGGCCTGCGGCTGGGCCACAGAGGAGTTGGAAGCATACAGGGTCAGGGAGTCGTAGCCGCTGTTGATCCGGATAGTGCTGGTGAGGTGCGCGTTCAGCCAGGCCACGGCCAGGGAATCGGGATCCTGCAACGTGGCGCCAACCTGAGCCAGCCAGAAACGGGAATACTGTGAAACCAGAGGCGCCAGCTCGGCGTCGACGTTCTGCGCGGTGATGAACAACGCTCCACTGGGCACCTGATGCACTGGCGGGAGGTAGGTGGACGCCGGTAGCCGGTAGTAGTAATACTCAAAGAGCGGGTAGCGGTTCCCTGAAAGGAGCAGCACGGCATCGCCTGGCTCAGCATAAGCGGCGATGGTACGCACCAGGGTCTGTCCCTCGTCACGCAGGTAGCGTCCCTGATAGTGACCGGGCAGGGTCCAGGCAAAGAGACCCAGGACGAGCACCACGGCCAGCAGGCCCAGTTTTGGTGCGTATTGGTGCAATGAGTGCAGGCTCCAGGCCAGCAGCAGGTAGAAGGCCGGCGCGAAGAGCACCAGGTAGCGGGCCTCAACCCGCGGTGCATAGAACAGCCCGCGAGGCAGGGTGAGCAAATAGACGATCAGCGCCGGCACAGCCAGCATCATGAGCAGCAAGGCCACGATCAGGCGAGCCGATGGCGAGCCGGGGGCGACAGGGGCGGCGTTGTCTGCTGGAGCGACATCGTTCCTCGCCGGACCCTTCATCCACTGCAGCAGGACTCCCAGCCCGACAATGGCGACAAAAGGAGCGACCAACAGGGTATAGTGCTCTACATAAGTGGAGATGCCCAGGGTCAGCAGGGTCGCGTAGAGGCGCAGGAAGGTGCCAGAGGCGAACGGCTCAGCCACCGACCAGGAGCGCATGCTCCTGGTCGCCAGAACCAGCCACGGCAGAAAACTCAAGACCGCCACAAGCTGAGACGTTACCCAGGGACCGAGGATTCCCCACCGTCTGTGGCCCGGAGCCCTGAGCAGCAGGATCAGCAAGACCAGGTTCTGGACGAGGATGACCGTGACGAACAGGTAGAGCGAATAGAGCCCCAGCACGGTGAACAGAACATAGAGCAGAGGCCATTTCCAGGGACGGGCTGCATTGGAGGGCGGGGTACCTGGCCACCAGCCGGCGCTCTGGCACCACCGGCAAAAGGCATAGAGCGAGAATACCCCCCACAGGGTCGCCAGGATGTACATACGCAGCTCCTGCGACCACCATACGTGAAAGCGAGAGACGGCCATCAGGGCCGCCGCCAGCAGCGCAACCCGTTTGCCGAGCAGTGTCTTGCCCAGGAGGTAGAGCCCGGCCACGGTGATGACCCCGTAGATGAGGGACAGGAACCGGGCGGCAAGCTCGGTCTCTCCGACCAGAGAAACCCAGGCCTTGAGCAGCCAGAAAAAGAGCGGAGGGTGGACATCGGCGGCAGTCCACAGGGTCATCTCGGTCCAGCCGCGCCGGATGGCCCAGAAGGCGAGGCCTTCATCCCACCAGATGTTCTGACTACCGAGCAGCCAGACTCTAAGGGCGAAGGAAGCCAGGAGTATGGCGATGAGCCCCGCTAGTTCAAGCCGCCTGCTCATCAAACAGGTCCGTGAGAGCCTGAAGCGTGGTTGGGTCCACGTCACGACGGGTCATCCGCTCACGAAGAAAGGCCCTGAGCTCAGTCAGCGGCATGGCGGGAACAACCGGATTCTCGAGGTGCAGCTCCACCGAAGGGTGGGCAAAAACGATCACCGGTTGTATCGCGACCTCGACTCCAGGAAGGCGCGCCGCCAGCCATTTCTTGAGCGACGCCGCCTCCTTCTGGGCCTGACGAGTCGGATTGCCCAGGCGCGAACCAAACAGCGACCTCAGCAGCAACCTAAACGTCCAACGCCGGCTCCACTTGTCTCGGCGGCAGGTGATCTGCCCTTCCTGTGGCTTGAGGGTGAGCGTGATGAGGCCCGCCGGAGAGACAACAACCTGATCAGCGGGCGAAGCGAGACTGTATACTCGTGAGTTGCTCTCGAGGCCCTTGAGCACTTTGTCCAGGAGCTGGTCCACTCTTGGATTCTGAATGTACTTGCCGCCGACTGCCAGGGCGATGTTGATGACGACCAAACCCGCCAGCATGACCCCGTAGGCGGCGACGATGGTGTATCGATTGAGAGACAGAACGACCGAAAACACCAGCATTGCCAGGCCAATGGTCATCACGCGGCGTGTGCGGCTGGCCATCTTGGTGACACGATTCTGGTTGACAATCACGCGCATGTTGGGCTACTCCTGAGCAGCGGTTGTGAGATGAGCGGCGATGCTCTCGCGGATGGAGGGCAGTACCTGCGCTTCGACGGCTTGCCTGGCGACACGAATGGCGTTCTTGATGGCTACCGAGTCGGAGCGGCCGTGCCCGACGATGACCACACCATCCACTCCCAGCAACACTCCGCCGCCATATTCCCGGTAATCCAGCCGCTGGCGAACCCGGTCGAAGGCGCCCTTGGCCAAGGCTGCGCCGACCACCGCCAGCGGCCGGGCCTTGATCTCTTCTTTGATCATGTCGAGCATGAACTTGGCTACGCCCTCGGACAGCTTGATGATGACATTGCCGGTGAACCCATCGGTGACCACCACGTCGGCCAGGCCGGCCGGGATGTCCTTGCCCTCCACGTTGCCCACAAAGTTGATCTGGCTGTTCTTGAGAAGCGGAACAGTGTCCTGCACGAGGATGCTGCCTTTGCCCTCCTCCTCGCCGTTGGAGACGATGGCCACGCGGGGGTTGGCAATGCCCAGCACGCTCTCAACGTAGATGCTGCCCATGATGGCGAACTGCTGCAGGTAGACTGGCTTGCAGTCGGTGGTGGCGCCGATGTCGAGCATAAAGCAGGGCCCCTTGCGGGTGGGAAAGACGCTGGACAGTGCCGGGCGCTCGACGCCCTCGATGCGCCCCAGGTAAAAGATGGCCGTTGCCAGGCATCCGCCCGAGTTGCCCGCCGAGACAAACGCATCGACCTCGCCCCGCTTGAGCATCTGCATAGCGACAACCATCGAGGCATCCCGCTTGCTGCGAACGGCGGCAGCCGGATGCTCGTTCATCTCGATGATCTGGCCGGCGTGAACGATGGAGATGGGAAGACCAGCGGTTGAGTGTTTGGCCAGCTCCGGTTCGAGCACCTCTTGCTTGCCAACCAGCACGATTTCGACGCCGTACTCTCTGGCCGCCAGCACCGCACCTTCGACATCCGGCTGGGGGTGGGCGTCGCTCCCCATCGCGTCAACAACGATTCTCATTGGTCCTCCTGAGCACCCCGGGCGATTTGCCGCGGGGATAGGCGATTATACTGGACACCTTGCCCGCCTCGCAACAGACGGGCGGCTAGACCTAGGGCAGGCCAAGCAGCCGGGCTACCTGCGCGGACGCAGCGGCACGGTTGTCCAGGGTGATCTCGAATTGCATTGTCGCGACGCCAGGCAGCTGTTGGTGGAAGAGCTGCAGCAATGGACTGCGCACCACAAAGACTGAGAGAGGGAGGGCGTTGGACGCGAGAAGCGGAACGACGTCCAGTCCGGCGTCCTGCTCCAGCTCCAGCCGACCGATCTCGTCGATCACGAGCAGGTCGCAGCCGCGGGCGATGGCCCTGGCGAGAACGTTGTGCCCCCAGGTCAGGGTTCGCGCATCAAAGTGGTAAGGACCGAGACGAGGACCGTTCAGCTTACGGTCCAATCTGGCCAGGGTGCGCGTTCTGTTCGTCGAGAGGTCGATCATCTCCACGGCGACCCGCTCGCCGACTGAGTCGAGGACGGTGGGGCTGAGCAGCCCGGCCACCCGCCACCCGCGGTGCCGCGCCGCTGCGATTACCGACCGACAGACGGTGGTCTTGCCAATATGGATCTCGCCGGTGAGCAGCAGTACGCCCGGGGCCGTGGTTGCGGAGATCTGGTCAGTCATTCTGCTCTTCCATGCTGTGCAGGTGCCTCGCCGAGCCGCTCCAGGAGGGCCAGCAGCAAGTCCTGCCAGTCAGTCTGATCCTCGGCCAGGGCCAGCCACATCTGGCCACGGCCAACCCAGGCGCGGCGTCCGAACCGGGCAACCATCGCCGAGGCGCG
Source organism: Chloroflexi bacterium ADurb.Bin180 (assembly GCA_002070215.1). Lineage (NCBI taxonomy): Bacteria > Bacillati > Chloroflexota > Chloroflexi bacterium ADurb.Bin180. Next base: position 19,590 of record MWCV01000025.1, read on the forward strand.
CTCCTGGGCGCGCTGGTTGAGCTTGAGCACCAGGCTGTTGTCGGCCCGGCCGACGGCCAGCACTCCGGCTCGTGAGGCCAGCAATCTTACCCGCAGCACATAGAGCAGGTTCTCCGTGGCTGAAGGCAGCAGGCCAAAGCGGTCTTCCAGTTCGCCGCGCAGCGAGTCGAGTTCCTCTTCGCTCTGGAGGCTGGTCATCCGTTGGTAGAGTCGGATGCGCAGGTCCTCCTCCTCCACATAGTCATCTGGCAGATAGGCCTGCAGGGGCAGTTCGATCACTGGCGGCAGCTCGACCGGTGGCAGCTCGGCCTTTTCCGCTGGTCCGGCTCTCTTGAGCGTTTCGACTGCCTGGGCCAGCAGCCGAGTGTAGAGCTCAAAGCCGATGGCGGCAATGTGGCCATGCTGGGTGGCTCCCAGTATCTCCCCCGCGCCGCGGATCTCGAGGTCGCGCATGGCGATACGGAATCCTGCACCGAGTTCGCTGGCTTCCAGAATGGCTTCGAGCCTGCGGCGTGCGACGTCGGACAGACGCAGGCGCTTCTCATGCAGCAGGTAGGCATAGGCCTGAGCAGCGCTGCGGCCAACACGGCCGCGCAGTTGGTAGAGCTGTGCCAAGCCGAACTGGTCGGCCCGATTGATGATGATCGTGTTGACGTTGGGAATGTCCAGACCGCTCTCGATGATCGAAGTGCACACCAGAACGTCATAGTCGCCCCGGGCAAAGTCCATCATCACATTGGACAGCTTGTCCTCTGGCATCTGACCGTGGCCGATCGTGATCGTCGCTTCAGGCACGATCTTTTGCAGGCGCTGGGCGATCTGTCTGATGCCCTGCACCCGATTGTGGACAAAGTACACCTGGCCGCCCCGGTTCAGCTCGCGCAGGATGGCCCGGCGGATAACGCCCTCGTCATACTCCGATACCTGCGTACGGATCGGCAGGCGCTCCTCGGGCGGCGTGTCGATGGTACTCATATCGCGCACGCCGCTCATAGCCATATACAAAGTGCGCGGAATGGGAGTGGCGGTGAGGGTCAGCACGTCCACTTGCTGTCTCATCTGCTTGAGCCACTCTTTGTGGCGCACGCCAAAGCGCTGCTCCTCGTCGACGATCAGCAAGCCCAGGTCGTGGAAAGAGACGTCCTTCTGAAGCAGGCGGTGCGTGCCGACCACGACGTCCACCGTGCCTTCGCGCAGACCCTCCACGGTAGTCTGAGCCTCACGGGGCGAGCAGAAGCGGGAAAGCATAGAAACGCGGACAGGAAAAGCCGCGAGGCGCTGCTGGAACGTGAGCAGGTGCTGCTGTGCGAGTACGGTGGTCGGCACCAGGACGGCTGCCTGCTTACCGTCCATCACCGCCTTGAAGGCCGCGCGCACGGCCACTTCCGTCTTGCCATAGCCCACGTCGCCGCAGATGAGGCGGTCCATGGGCCTGGAGCTCTCCATGTCGGCCTTGACCTCGCCCAGGGCGCGCAGTTGGTCCTCGGTCTCTTCGTAAGGGAAGGAGGCTTCCAGTTCCTCCTGCCAGAGTACGTCCGGGGAGTAACGGTGGCCCGGAACGACGGAACGGGCCGCATACAGGGCCAGCAGCTCGCGGGCGATTTCCTGCACTGCCTTCTGGGCTCGTGAGCGGGCCTGAATCCAGTCGCCAGAGCCGAGCCGGTGGACCGCAGGCGGCTGATCGCTGGCGCCGACGTACCTGCTGACCCGGTCCATCTGGCTGACGGGCACATAGACCCGGTCGCCTTCAGCGTATTCCAGCTCGATGAACTCGCGGGGGGTGCCGTCAACTACCTTGTGCACCAGGCCGCGGTAGATGCCAATGCCGTGATCAATGTGCACGACCGCGTCGCCAACGTGCAGCTCCGAAAAGAACGATTCGGGAGAGGCGGCCCTCTTGCGGGTGAAGGAGCGACGCTTGGGCCTGGCCCAGCCAAAGATCTCGGCATCGCTGAGCAAGGTAATGGCAGGAGTATGGGGCAGCGGCAGGCGAGAGCGGCGCGGCTGGGGGTCACACAGTGACCACCCTTCCGCCAGGGAGCCCTGCACCACGGTGAGGCTGCCGGCCGGCGGCAGCTCGAGGATGTCCTCCACCGGGGCGACTGTCTCTCCGTGCTCGGCGAACAGGTTGGACAGGCGCTGAGCCTGCCTGGAGACGATCACCACCCGCTGGTGTTCCGCTCGCAGGCGCACCGTGTCCTCAACCAGCCGCTCGATCCGTCCGGCATAAGTCAGTGGCACGTGGAAGGATGGGTCTTCCTCGGCCGCTGTGAGCTCGGCGGGAGCGGCGTTGCCGGCGGCAGGAAGCGAGTCATCCTTCTGCTCGGCTCGGCCGCCGGCCGAGAACTGCCCCAGGTGGATGCCTGGCAAAGAGTCGATGGCCCGGCTGAGCTCATCCCACGGCAGGTACGCAGAGGGCAAGTCTGCCGTAAGCTGGCCGCTCTCTACCAGCTCGGCGCGGATGTCCAGTGCCTGCTGTTCGAGGTTCCGGGCCGCGTCCTCTACTGCCGCCATGTCGTCGACGATCAGCAAGAGATGAGGGGGCAGATAGTCCAGCAGTGTGGCCGGGTGAGGGTGGAGGCAGGCCAGGTAGAACTCGGCGCCGCGAAAGTACGAGTTCTGCGGCAGACGTTCACGGTCGCGCTGCCAGCGGGCCAGAGCCGGGCTGTCGGACCCGGCTGGCAGGTGCTCCAGGTACTGCAGCGCCGGCTCGTAGTGAGCAAGGGCCTCGCTGGCGGGGTACAAGGTGATGCGGTCCAGCGGCTCGAGCGAGCGCTGAGAGAGCGGGTCGAATCGCCGCAGTGTCTCTATCTCGTCGCCGAGCCATTCGATGCGCACCGGCTGGTCCATGTTTGGAGGGAAGACGTCGAGGATGCCGCCGCGCTGGGCGAACGTTCCCGCCTCTTCGACGACGGGAACCGGCTCGTAGGCGCTGCCTACCAGCGAGCCGGCCAGGTCGCTGAGGCGGATCTTTTGCCCGACGTGGATGGTGCGGATCGCCGAGGCGAGCAGTGCCGGCGGGATGGTCTGGGTCATCAACGCCCAGACAGAAGTGAACAGAATCGGCGGCCTAGCATAGTCCTGGCTGGCCAGAGCGGAAAGCACGGACACCCGCCGGTGGATCGTCTCGCCATCCCAGGGCGTACGGTCGTAGAACAGTGCGTCCGGGGCGGGAAAATACCACGATGGAGCCCGGGTGGACCAGACAGAAACCTGCTCCTGCAGAAAATGGGCTCGCTCGGGCTGGGCAGTCAGCACCAACAGCGGCCCTACCCAGTCCTGCTGGAGTGCGCCCAGAATGGCCGGACGCGCCGCGTCCAGCAGCGGCCAGCGCAGCGAGAAGGCGGAATCGCCGCCCTGTGGAGTCCAGAGCCTGTTGAGTGTGCGCTTGTAGGCAGTGGACTGCTGGATCAGGGGCAGGAGGCCGGCAAGCTTCACCCGGTCTCTCCGTCAGGCAGGTTGAATCGGTTCATCGCGGCGTCGATCCCGTCTGCCAGAAAGGTCTCCACCGCTGCCACAGCCTGGTCAAAGGCCGCGTCCATTACGATGGACTCGTCGCGCGTAAAGTCACTCAGCACATAGTCTGGCGCTTCACCGTGGAGCGGACGCCCGATGCCAATGCGCAGTCGTGCGAATTCGTCGCTTCCCAGCTCCTGGATGATCGAGGTCATGCCCTTGTGACCGCCGGAGCTGCCCTTCTGGCGCAACCGAATCTTGGCCAAAGGCAGGTCCAGGTCGTCGTAGACGACCAGCAGGTCCGAAAGCGACACGCGATACCAGCGCAAGAGCGGACGCACCGACTGACCGCTCAGATTCATAAAGGTGAGGGGTCTGGCCAAAAGAACCCGAGTTCCGTCGATGGAACCAGAGGCAATCATGGCCTTGAACATCATCCGGCCGAAACTCATTTCGTGTCGGGACGCCAGGCGCTCCAGGCACTGGTAGCCGACGTTGTGTCGGTTCCTGGCATAGCCTGGTCCCGGATTGCCGAGACCTACGATCAGTTTCAACGTTCCTCCCGCCTGATGCACGCCAAGGAGGGGCTAACCGAGAAGCCAGCCCCTGACAGTGGTATCTCTACCTGATGACCGCACCGCACCGATGTGGCGCGACCCAAGCTGGTGCTGCACCAGAGCGCGAGCAGCAGCCAGGTGTCTTGTTGCTGTTAGAAAAGCCGCCGCAGAAGGAAAATCAAACCCAGCACGACCAGAAACGCGCCCATGAGCTGCGCCCCGAGACAGACCGACTGGCGCCAGGCGGTCGGGTCCACGACGTCGGGCAGCGCCGAGCGGGTGGGGCGCGCCAGCGTCGGCGTGGGGCTGGGCTGGGTAAGGGGCGCCGTGGGAAGCATAAAGGTCGGAGTGGCGGCCGGAGTGCCTGTGGCTGTTGGTTCTGGCGTGCGCGTTGGCACAGGGGTCTCGGTCGGAGCGGCGTTTGCCACCAGCACTCCGTTGGCAAAGAACTCGCGGTAGTTGCCGGTCCGATCGACCACCCTGAGCCGTATGGAGTAGGAACCATCAGGAACGATGGTGGTGTCCCAGGTCTCCAGCAGGCCGTCGGCCACAGATGACTCGTGGACGCCGCCAATGCCTGTCCACTGCTGAAGCGGGTTAGGATAAGGTGCATAGTGCACCTCGTATTTCCAGAACTGTGCATCTACGGCCGAGCCGACGATGGGTACGATGCCCCGGACGACGCTGTTTTCGCCCGGAGAGGCAATCCTGGACAATGCTTGCTGTGCGGGCAAGGCCGAGACAGTAGTCCAAAGCGATGCCAGGAGCATCGCCAGGAGCAAGGCTGGAATGAAAAGTCTCTTCATGCTGGCAGTACTCTCCAGAGCCGTCAGGTATGGCTCTCCATACCTGAGCGACGTATCTACAACCGCGGTCAGTTTAGCACAGAACGAGGGCCGTGACAAAGAAACTGGCTCGATGGACCCCGTGCCTGCGCCGGAGGTTTAGCTCCGCCGATAGATGACGCGAGAGCTAGGCTCCTGAATAGCGGCGAACCACGATCACCGCGTTCTGCCCGCCAAAGCCAAAGGCGTTGGCCAGCGCCACATCCACGTGCATCTTGCGTGCCACGTTGGGCACATAGTCGAGATCACACTCTGGGTCCGGGTACTCGAGGTTGATCGTTGGCGGCACGATGCCGTCCCGGATGGCCAGAACTGCGGCCACAGCGGAGATGCTCCCCGCCGCCCCGAGCAAGTGTCCCAGCATGGATTTGATCGAGCTGATGGCGATGGCCGGTGCGTGGTCACCAAAGGCAAGCTTGCAGGCCTTGGTCTCGGCCACGTCGTTCAAAGGAGTGCCCGTTCCGTGGGGCACAATGTAGTCGACTCTGGAAGGGGCGATGTCGGCGTCAGCGAGGGCGCGGGAGATGGCCCGGGCGGCCCCTTCGCCAGTGGGTTCAGGTGCCGCGATGTGGTAGGCGTCCTCCGTCAGAGAGTAGCCGGCTACTTCGGCCAGGATCGGCGCACCGCGCTCGAGGGCATGGGGCAGCGTCTCCATCACCAGCATCGCCGCCCCTTCGCCGAGCACCGTGCCGTCGCGCTTGGCATCGAAGGGCCGGCAGGCCTTTTGCGGCTCATCATTGCGTACCGAGAGAGCGCCGATGCGGCTGAAAGCCCCGATGTCCAGCGCGCTGAGCGCGGACTCAGCACCGCCGGCAAACATGACATCCGTCTCGCCATACTGCAGGCTGCGCAGGGCGTCACCGATAGCCGCTGTGCCGGTGGCACAGGCCGCTACCGGCGATGTGGTGGGCCCCTTGGCTCCCAGCAGAATGGCCAACTGACAGGCACCTGAACTGGGCAGCAGAATCGGGACCATCACCGGATTGATGCGGCGGATTCCCTGATCGTGGAACACGATCGTCTGTTCTTCGATGAGATCCGCCCCGCCAATGGCCGTGCCCATAGCGACCCCGACGCGGGTGCGGTCTTCTTTGGCCAGGTCGAGTCCCGCCGCGTGGAGCGCCTCGTTCGTAGCAGCGATAGCAAACTGGGTGAAACGAGCGGTGCGCTTGGCGTCCTTAAAGTCCATGTACTTGACCGGATCGAAATCGGTGACTTCGGCCGCAATCTGGGTAGGCAGGTCAGCGGGATCGTAGCGCGTGATGCGCCTGACGCCCGACCGGCCGGCAAGCAGGGACTGCCAGGTGGCCTCGACGCCAAGCCCAAGCGGCGTGATGGCTCCCAGACCGGTGACTACGACGCGCTTCTTTTCCATTTCGTTTCTCCTTCGTTGCCCGGGTGTTAGTACAACACCACCACGGCGCAGATGGTACCGCTAGATTCGCTCGAGAACGAGCAGGTGCGACAACCCGAAGGCACGCAGGGGCGTGCTCTCGAGCGCGTAGGTCAGTGTGCGAAGCACCGACGCCAGCCGAGGGCGGCGGTGAGCGACGTTGTCGTAGCCGGGATAGATCTCGGTGAATACCAGCGGCCGACCGGGCAAGCCGGCGAACAACCGACGCAGCCCGCCAGAGGTGTAGGTCCGCACGTGGGGGCAAAGGCGATTGCGGAGGGGATCAGGAAGATAGTTCACCAGAGGAATGTTGCCGAAATGGTACTGGCCTCGCCAGTAGAACCCGTGTGTCTCAAACGGGAACAGGCGATTGGGCACAAAGACAATCACCCGTCCCGCCGGACGCGTCACGCGCAGGGCCTCAGCCAGAGCCGCCCGGTCGTCCTCAACGTGCTCCAGAACCTCGTGCAGCAGGACGACGTCAAAGAACGAATCCGGAAAGGGCAGCTTTTCGGCCGGGGCCTGGTAGATGTTAGGCAGCTCTGTGCTGGCCTCGGCGACCTTCTCAGCATCGATGTCCACTCCGTAGACCTGATCGCTGAAGGCGCCCATCTTGCGGACATAGGCGCCCAGACCGCAGCCAACGTCAAGGATTCGCTTGCCGGTCAACTCGGCGTAGTGATGAATGAGGTCGAGGCGCCGATCCTGGCCAAAGCGCCAGACATAGCTGGGATGGCCCAGGGTGATAGCTTTGTCTTTGCTGTCCATGCTCCGCATGCTCTTGCTGCCGCTGACGTGCAGCCGCATCTTATCGTCAATCCAGTGGATCATCAAGCGTGGGTTTGGGCTGTGCGGAGAAAGCGCGTACAATAGCCAGGATCAACCCGCAGGGAGCAGCGCATGGAACAGGTGGTGATTCTTGGTTCTGGTCCGGCAGGGTGGACGGCAGCGATCTATGCTGGCCGTTCCCTGTTGTCGCCGGTGCTGATCACCGGCAACGCGCTGGGCGGGCAGGCAGCCACGACCAGCGAGATAGAGAACTATCCCGGCTTTCCGCAGGGAATCGGCGGGATGGAGCTGATGCAGTTGATGCAGCAACAGGCCGAGCGGCTGGGAACCAGGGTGTCCTTTGACGAGGTCACGGCCGTCGACCTGAGCCGACATCCATTCCTGGTCCAGACTCACGGTGCGTCGTACGAGGCAGCCACGGTGATCATCGCTACTGGTGTTGCGCCGAGGCTGCTCGGGGTGCCGGGAGAAGCGGAGCTCAAGGGTCGTGGCGTATCCTACTGCGCAACCTGCGACGGCTTTTTCTACAAGGACAAGACCGTGGCGGTAATCGGGGGAGGCGATTCGGCGGTGGTCGAAGCACTCTACCTCACCCGCTTTGCGACCAGGGTGTACCTGGTTCATCGCCGCCACGAGCTGCGCGCCCAGAAGATCACCCAAGACAGGGCGCTCCAGAACGACAGGATCAAGCCAGTCTGGGATTCGGTGGTCACCGAGATCAAGGGTTCGGACAAGGTGACCGGCATCGGGCTCAAGAACGTCAAGACGGGTGCCAAGTCAACGCTGAAAGTCGATGGGGTCTTTTCGTACATTGGCAACCTGCCCAACACCCAGTTATTTCAGGGACAGCTTGAGCTGGACGAAACCGGCTACATCAAGACCGACCGGGAGATGCACACCAGCGTTGCCGGGGTTTTCGCCGCGGGGGATGTGCAGGAGCGTACACTCAAACAGGTAGCCACGGCCGTCGGCAGTGGTGCGATGGCCGCAATGGAGGCTGAAAAGTTCATCGCCGAGCTGGAGGGTCATGCCTATCCGGCACGTCAGGGGTAGGCGCGGCTGACCGGTTCTGGCCTCGTCAATCTGAAAGGGGGAAGCAATGACAATCACGAAGGATATGCCCATTGGAGAGGTGGTGCAGAAACACCCGGAGACCGTTCCCGTGTTCCTGGCCCACGGATTGATGTGCTTTGGCTGTGCCATCGCGCGCTTTGAGAATGTCGAGCAGGGCGCGCTGGCACATGGCATCAACGTAGACGCGCTGATCAAGGACCTGAACGCTGCGGTCCAACCGGCGCCCGAAGCCAAGCCGGCCTGAGTAGGGAATTGGCCAAGAGCAGAGGACGGGTCATGGGCTCCATGACTCGTCCTTTTGCTGACAGGCGATAGAGAGGAAGACTATGCCGGTCTACCTGGTTGCTGGGGAGCCGCTCTTTGCCGCCCGGCATCGCTCGGCCAGAGCTGGTGCAGTTGCTCTGGTGCTGATTCACGGGGCCGGAGGAAGCCATCTCCACTGGGGAGGGGCCGTGCGCGTCCTGCCCAAGGCTGAGGTGTTTGCCCTGGACCTGCCAGGGCATGGCCGGTCGGGTGGCGCTGGCCTCACGACCGTGGCGCAGTATTCCTCTGCAGTGATGAGCTTCCTGGATGTGATTGGCGTTGAGCAGGCCGTGCTGGCCGGCCACTCTATGGGTGGGGCTATCGCGCAGACCACCGCACTGGAATTCCCCGACCGGGTTCGAGGCCTGGTGCTGGTCGGTACTGGGTCACGCCTGCGCGTGCTGCCCAGAATCCTCGAGGGAACGCTCTCGGACTATGCTGCCACGGTGGAGCTCATCTGCCAGTCCGCGTATTCTGAGAATGCTCCGGCGGAGCTGGTTCGCATGGGGCGGAAGCAGATGCTGCGCGTACCTGCACAGGTGCTGCACGACGATTTCGCTGCTTGCAACGCCTTTGAGATCACGGACCGCCTGGGCGAGATTCGCTGCCCAACGCTGGTAGTGTGCGGCACGGAAGACCGCCTCACGCCGCCCAAGTACTCGACCTTTCTCGCTGAGCGCATCCCTGGCGCTCAGCTCGTTCTGGTCGAGGGTGCCGGACATATGGTCATGATCGAAAAGGAGCGGCAGGTCGCAGAGGCAATGTCGAGCTGGCTAACGGAACTCGAGCCGCCTACGAAGCAGTAATCGCGCCAGTGACCTGGAACTGGTGGTGGGAGGGGAGAATGAGCCCGAAAGTGTACCAACCGCAAGGCCTGTTCTTTGAGGACTTTCAGGTGGGTGACGTGATGCTCACCCCGGGGCGCACTATTACCGAGTCGGACATCGCTCTGTTCTGCGGCCTGGCGGGCGATTACAACGAAGTGCACAGCAACATCGAGTACGCCAGAAACTCGATGTTTGGTCAGCCCATTGCACCAGGAATGCTGGTGCTATCCATTGCTTCTGGTCTGGCCACGAGACTGGCTCTGCTGGAAGGAACGGTGCAGGCCTTTCTGGGGATGGACTGGAAGTTCAAGAAGCCGACCTTTGCCGGAGATACCATCCACGTCCGCAGCGAGGTGAAGCAGAAGCGGGAAGTGAAGGCACTGGGCGGCGGCATGCTGCTGCTCGATGTGTCAATCACCAACCAGCGCGATGAGGTGATCCACGAGGGCCGGTGGACTGTCCTGATGAAAAGCCGGCCGGCGTAGGAGGCAGTCCTACGCGGCCGGCTAGGCCAAACATCACTCGCTGTTGGCGGCTACATCAAGGCCTGGCCCTGAATCGAGGGGCCGAAAATGGGACGGCCTGAATCAGGCCGGGTTCTTGCCCGCTTCCGGTTCGAGCTCCTGCAGCAGTTCCTTCTTCTTCTTGGCAGCGGCCTTCTTGCCTTCCTCGATTGCTTCTTTGACACGGGCGGTCTGGCTCTGAACTGCCGTGCGGCCTTCAGCCTGCAGCTCTGCTGCCTTCTTGCGGGCCTCCTCGGAGAGCTCGACCATCCGGTCCTTGAGTTCAATACTCTTCTCGCGAAGCTGCTCGCGTGTTTCTTCGCCGGGCTGCGGCGCCAGCAGCAGGGCAACGGCAGCGCCTACCAGGCTGCCAAGCACTACACCGGCCAGAAACTCTAGTCCTCTGCCTTCATCACTCATCGGTATATCCTCCTGGAGGCCAGCCTTGCTGGTGTGTTGTGAAAAACGACCTAGTCACTCTGCGGCGGCTTTTTGAGCGATAGGAGAACCTCGAGAGTGCGGCGAGCTCCGGCAGCAAAGCCGCCAATCCTGACAGCCGGAGTGACGATCGTCTCGCTGACGATGGACGTGGTTCCTTTCACCGTGCCAACGGTCTGTCGCAGCGAATCGAGCATCGGTTTGACCTGCTCCTGCAGCAGCCGGGTGAGGCTGCGAATCTGCAGCAAGAGCACGGTCAGCACCACGCCGAGCACGATCGACTCGAGTGCCAGAACGACGATTGCCAGGTCACGAACCGTATCCAGTGTCAGCATGTTCTCCCTATGGCCATTCTACCACAGATGGAGTCGTCTGGCAAGAAGCAAGGCCAGCACGCTGCCGGCGAAAGAGCTCACCAGGCGTATCTGACCAATGACGATGTCAGGCCAGCCGGCAAGAACCGCCAGCAGTTGAAGGCAGAGAAACCCGATCAGCGAAGCCAGCCAGGAAGTGAGCAGTTCCCGCCAGCTCTCCCCTACCAGCAGGTGAAAGGCAGCGGCGTAGAGGGTGGACAGGATCAGCCATAAGACTACTGATGGAGACGATAACATCGCCTAGCCCTCCCGGGGTCCAGGAGCGAGTATGAGGCCGCCGCCCAGGACGAGGTCATCCTGGTAAAAGACTACCCCCTGCCCCGGCGTGATGGCCGGCTGGGGTGAGTCGAAGGTGACTCGGGCTGTCTGATTGGGAAGCGCCTCAAGGGTCGCCGGTTGTTCTGCGGCATTGTAGCGTATCTTGGCCTGAATGGCCACAGGACCGGGCGGGGGGCGCCCGGAAACAAAGCTGACCTGGTGAGCCAGCAGGCTGCGACGGTACAGTGCGCTCTTGGCCCCGACGACTAGAGCGTTCCGAGCGGCGTCAATCTCCAGCACAAAGCTGGGAGCAGCACCATAGATCCCGAGCCCCTGGCGCTGGCCAACCGTGTAGAAGGCAATTCCCTGGTGCTGGCCAATCACCTTGCCGGCGACGTCCAGAATCGGTCCCGGCCGAGCTGTGTCGGGGCGCAAGTGCGCGACGAGCTGCCGATAGTCGGTCCGGGCAAGAAAGCAGGCATCCTGGCTCTCTGGCCGGTGGGCGCTGGGGAGTCCCAGGTCGTCGGCCATTGCGCGCACTTGTTCTTTGGTCAGGCTGCCCACCGGGAAGCGGGTGCGGCGCAGGTCGTCCTGGCCCAGGGTGTACAGCACATAGGCCTGATCTTTGTGCCTGTCTCTGGCGCGCAAAAGCCGGTACTCACCCTGCTGGCAATCGATGCGCGCATAGTGCCCCGTCGCAAACTGGTCCGCCCCGAGTTCCAGCGCCGCATTGAGCAGCGCACCGAACTTGATCTGGCGGTTGCAGGTCAGGCAGGGGTTGGGCGTCCACCCGCGCTCATAGCTGGCACAGAAAGCGTCGACCACCTGGCTCTTGAACTGCTCGCGCAGGTCTACCACATGCAGCGGGATGCCGAGTCGGTCGCAGACAAGACGAGCATCATCGGCGGCGGAGACGGGCGGTTCACCGGTGGAGCTCGCCGACCAGACCAGCATAGTCACGCCAAACACGGCCAGTCCTTCGCGCAGCAACAGAGCGGCAGCGACCGAGCTGTCTACTCCTCCGCTCAACGCCACCGCGACCCGCCGGGGACGAGGACCGACAGAGGACACTAACGCCCTACGGATGGCGGTTCATTGTAGGAAGGTGACAGGGCCCGCAGCTTGTGGATGATGCCTGGCAGGACGGACAGGACATAGTCGATGTCCTCGGCCGTGTTCTCATTGCCCAGGGTCAATCGCAGGCTGCCATGGCACAGGATGGGTGCGAGTCCCATCGCCGTCAGCACATGCGATGGCTCCACCGAGCCTGAGGTGCAGGCTGAGCCGCTGCTCCCGGCAATACCCAGCAAGTCGAGATTCAGCAGGATGGACTCGCCCTCAACTCCCTCGAACACGAAACTGGCGTTGTTGGGCAGACGTTGGGTAGGGTGACCGGTCAGGGTAGTCTGTGGAATCGCCCGCAAAACGCCCTGGATGAGCTTGTCCCGCAGGGAGCGGATACGGTTGTTGTTGTGCTCACAGTGTTCATACGCGATGGTCATAGCTTTGGCCAAACCCACGATGTAGGGCACGTTTTCGGTCCCGGCGCGCAGGCCACGCTCGTGTGCGCCTCCGGTCTGCGTGGGCAGAATTGGTGTCCCCTTGCGGCGGTAGAGCACACCCACGCCCTTGGGCCCGTAGAACTTGTGCGCCGACAGCGACGCCAGGTCCAGATTCAAGGCGTCTGCGTCGAGGCTCAGTGTACCGCCGGCCTGCACGGCGTCGGTGTGGAACGCCACTCCCTTGGCCCGGGCGATCCGCCCGATCTCAGCGATGGGCTGGATAGCGCCCATCTCGTTGTTTGCGTACATAATGCTGATCAACACAGAGCGCGGTGTGATCGCTCTGGCCACGTCGGCTGGGTCAACCAGACCCTGGCTGTCCACTGGCACGTAGGTGACCTCGCAACCAAAGTGCTTTTGAAGCTGCTCGCAGGTGTGGCTCACCGCATGGTGCTCGATGGTCGAGGTAATGAGGTGATTGCCTTTGCTGCGCAGGGCATGGGTTACGCCGCGGATCGCCAGGTTGTCGCTCTCCGTGCCGCAGCCGGTAAAGATGATTTCGTCCGGGTCGGCTTGGAAGAAAGAGGCCACGGTCCCCCTGGCCTGCTCCAGGGCTTGGTGAGCCTCTCGTCCGAAGGAATGTACGCTCGACGCGTTCCCGTAGACGCTGGTAAAGTAGGGCAGCATTGCTTCGACTACCCGCGGATCGACCGCGGTCGTTGCGGCATGATCGAGGTAAATCGGCTTTCTGGTTGGCGACATGATCAGAGTCCCTCCAATGTGCACGCAGCCCCGGCAGCGGGGCGGCAGGATATCCGTGGTTGTCTCGCGGCAGATGCCGACGCCAGAGGATAATAGCGCCGCTTGCGGTGACTGTCAATTGCCAAGGCCAAAAACGCAGGTTGGCCGTGCTCAGGCACGGTCCAGAACGGCGACCGTCTCGACGTGATAGGTCTGGGGGAACATATCGAACGGGGTCACGCTGCTGAGGAGGTAGCCTCCGGCAATCAACCCCTTGATATCCCGCGCCAGGGTGGCAGGATCGCAAGAGACGTAGACAATCCGCTCCGGCCGCATGCCGAGCAGGGTCGCCAGTGCTTTGGCTTCCAGGCCGTCGCGCGGCGGGTCCAGCAGCACCACTGGGAAATGGCCCTCGAGCGTCGGCAGCACATCCTCTACGACTCCTTCGAGAAAGGTGAGGTGGTCCTGCCCCTTTGCGTTGACCCGGGCGTCTTCCAGAGCAGAGGCGCTGCCCTCGATGCCCACCAGGCGTCTGGTGTGGGACGCCAGCGCCAGAGAGAATGTGCCCACGCCACAGTAGGCATCTACCACTGCGTCGAGGTCGTGACCCAACCGGCCACAGACGTACTCCACCAGGCGCTCGGCCTGGAGGGTGTTGACCTGAAAAAAGCTGGTCGCCGAAATGCGGTAAGTATGCTGGCCCAGCGTTTCGTGCAAGTGCGAGCTGCCCATCAGAGTAACCGCCGTACCATCGGTGAGCTGCAGGAGACACGAAACAGGCAGAGTGACCTCGATATCGGGCGGCTCATCGTCCTCCATCTCCAGGATGATCATCCGCTCCCCGGTGCGCACGCCGGCGCGCAGAGAGAACCGTTGCAGCCCGGGCAGCTCCAGCTCCAGGGAGTCGTACAAGTCCTGCAGCAGCGGGTGCATAATCAGGCATTGCTCTATGGGCACCACGTTATGGCTCAAGGCAGCCATAAAGCCGGGCAGACCGTCCCGGGTGGCGTGGAACTGCACGTTGTTGCGGTAGCCCCAGGGGTCATCCGCGCCAACGGTCTCCTGCACCGGCACATCCTGCAGCCCGGCAATGCGGCGAAGCTGGCCGGCGACGATGCTGCGCTTGAACTCGAGCTGGGCCGGGTAGGCGATGTGCTGCCAGTGACAGCCGCCGCAGCGGCCAAAATAGGGGCACCGGGGCGCCACGCGCGCCACCGACGGAGTCACGACCTCCACCAGTCTGGCGCGGGCAAAGCTGCTGCGCTTTTGGACCAGCTCGACGCGCACCGTCTCCCCGGCGATGGCGGCGGGCACAAAGATGACTCGTCCCTCGTGTCGACCCACGGCCTCGCCGCCGTGAGCCATATCGGTCAGTTCGATGGTTAGCTTCTCGCTCATCAATCCATCCACCAGTAGAGTTCGTGGGATGCTGCCGGAGGGCAGAGGCTCATGGTCTGAGGCGCCGACGGAGCAACTCGGCCGCGGCGGTGGGATCTGCTGTGCCGTGGGAGGCCTTGACCACTGCGCCAACCAGAAAGCGCAGCACAGCGTCTTTGCCCGTTCGATACTGACTGACCGCCTCTGGATTGGCAGCGATCACCTGGGCCAGGAACTCACCGAGCGAGGCTTCATCGGCAATTCGCTCGATGTGCTTTTCGGCGCAGATCTGCCGCGCCGACTGGCCGCTTGCGAGCATCTCCTGCAGCACCTGTTTGGCCGAAGTCTGGGTGAGGGAGCCTGCCTGCTGCATCGCGATGAGTTCAACGAGCCGGTCCGGCGGAACGGCGCGTTCGACCTCCTGCCAGGCCGCCTGGCGCACATAGCGCAGAAGGTCGCCGCTCACCCAGTTGGCAATGGTCTTGGGCGAGAGCCC
>MWCV01000026.1 GCA_002070215.1 Chloroflexi bacterium ADurb.Bin180
CAGGGCGGGTCTCAGACCCGCCCCTAGAAGTTGGTTGATAGTTCGGACCTGCCGCACGAGTTCGACTTGAGTCCTGCGGACTTGATAGCGGCTACTTCTCGCGGCTTCTCCGGATCACTTCCTCCTCCGGCTGGCCCTTGAGCCACTCGTCGAACGGCGTGAACCTGGGCAGGGGCACGTCGACCTGGCTCAGGTCCCGGGCGATGGGATAGCGGCCCAGAGTGTGCACGGCCCGGCTGGCCACGAACACGTTCAAGGGTGACGTGTCCGCCGGGATGTTGGCGATGTTGAGCACCAGCTTGCCGTTGCGGCCCAGCACGTCGATCCACTGGCGGACCTTGGCCACGATGGCCTCGGGCTTGCTGTCGCGGATAAAGCGGCCGTTGAGCCCCAGGAACACGGGCTGATGGCCGTGGGTGTCGGCGTACTCTTTGATCCACAGCGGATCCCACTCCTGGGTGCGGCCCATCGCGCCGAGGACCATCTTCATGCCCAGGAGGCCGAACTCGTTGATCAGGTCAAAGCTGTCCCACATCAGCTTTTTGTCGAACTTGGCCGGATCCTCTTCGCAATAGTCGCCGGCCACCGAACCGGCCTTGATATCCCAGCCGTTCTTTTTGCCCAGGGCCTTGAGGCGTTGCGCCGAGGGCAGCTCCCACTCGCGGATCATGGCGTGGGAGAGGTTGGGGAAGCAGGCCCAGGCATCGGGCCCGGTGAAGGATTTCAGATGGCCGTGCTCGGCCTGCGCCCTGACAAAGGGCAGGATCGCGCCCTCTTCCATGAAGGCAAAGACATCTTTCGCGAACTGGGGGTTGCGGCGCATGGCGTGGACGGCCGGGGCATAGCCCATCATGTTGCACATCATGCTGAACGGCGAGCAGAAAAAGCCGTCCTTGAGCAGGCCCGAGGCGCGCTCGGCGGTGAGCCTGGCCAGCTCGCAGGCAAAGGGCACGCGGCCCTTCGTGGGATCCAGCGGCTTGAGCCTGGCCAGGTCCGCCGGCGAGCTGATCAGCGGGTGGCTGACGTCGGGGGTGGGCATGGCGTTGTCGCTGTAGATGAACCTGGCGCCGAGGGCTTCGGTCTCCCAGTTGTAGACGTCGGCGATGACGGTGTAGCCATCCATCTCGTACCAGCGCTGCACGGCCATCTGCGTGCTGATATGCAGTTCGGCGTCCCAGTAGAACTTGCGGGCGGGCACGCGAGCCACGGTCATGCAGTGGTCGTGCGACTGTGCGCCGGCAAAGGGCACCATATCGGGCACGCCCATCATGGCGGCCATCGGGCGGTTGCCGGGATTCAACTGGCCAATGTGCAGACCCTTGCTCCACAGCAGACCCTGAATGAGGTCGAGCGTTGCGTTGGCCATGGTGTTACCTCCTCATCAATTGCCGGGCTTTGGCCGTCGCGTCGAGCGCGTCCTTGCCCCAGGCATCGGCGCCCACTTCGTCGGCAAACTCCTGGCTGGTGGGCACGCCGCCGACCATCACCTTGACCTGATTGCGCAGGCCGCGCTCCTGCAGCCCGGCGATAATGTCCTTGATGCTGAGCATGGTGGTGGACATGTAGCAGCCCGCGCCGAGGATGTCGGGCTTGAGCTCGGCGGTCTGGTCGAGGAAGGTCTTGACCGGCACGTCGACGCCGAGGTCGGTGACCTCAAAGCCGGCGCCCTGGAGCATGGCGATGACGATGGACTTGCCCAGGGTGTGCATATCGCCGGCGACGGTGCCGATGAGCACGCGGCCGGTGTGCCTGGCGCCCTCAGCGGTGAGGGTGGGCTGGACCACGGCCATCGCGGCGGAAAAGGCCTCGGCGGACATCACGACATCGGGGAGAAAGTACTGGTTCTCCTTCCAGAGCTGGCCGGCGGCCTGGATGCCGGGGACGATGGCCGAGTTGACGATGTCGAGGCCCTTGAGGCCCTCGGCCAGGGCCTGTTGGGCGGTGGCGGCGGCGGTGGCGTCGTCGCCTTCGAGAACGGCCTGCTTGAGCTTGGTCAGTGCGTCGGACATAGTACTCTCCTTTGCCGAGAATGGCCCCCTTTGTGAGCACCAGGGGGCGAACGGCCGGGCGAAGTGCCCGGGTTGATGCCAACAGTCACGACAAGCCAAGACCCGAATGGGGGAGCAGGCGCAGGAGACGGTTCGAAGCGAGAGGTGAGAGGATCCGGACGCGTCAGGAGAGCCTGCCCCGTTAGGTTGTCCCTCGTGACAGAGGATAGCGCGGTTTGGCACAGGTGCCAAACGAGCGAGTGGTGAGCGGCCAGGCTTCCCACGTCTCCGAGACCTGGGAAGCCTCCGAAGCCAACTAGTCGGGCTTGCCCATCATCGAGGCCAGCGAACGCGAGGCGCCGTTGAGCCGGCCGAGGTGGAGCCCTTGAGCCCACAGGAGACCCTGAACCCTTCCCACGTATTGGCCATCGTCTTGACCCCTGCTGGACGGAGTTGGCCGTAGAGCGGACGATGAATGGTAAGGTCAGGGGGTACCGCGAGGGAGGAGGAGGCGAGTGGATAGCGCGTTCACGTGGTGGTCCCATCGGGAGGGTATCGTAGCACGAGTGGGAGAATTGGTCAAGGTTAGGAATAGCGAAGCGGCTAGTTCGTGCGCATTGCCGCGAGTTGCTTCGGTTGCGTCACGAGGTATTGACAGCCTTGTGGAAACAGTCTATACTTGTTATTGTTCGCCTGACGAGAGCTTCCGCGACCACTGGAGGTGACTGGCGAGCGGTCTGCTCCTGGCGTCGGGCCTTGGGCGAGTTTGGGCGCCAATCACCCACACTGCGTTCCAGTTGCGACGGCTCCGTCACGGCCCGTTCATCTTCCTCGAGATGCGTTTGGTCATGTATCGCTCGACTTGGCGTGCGCAAATACTGTGAGGCGAAGGAGCAGACAGATGCCGTACTCAGCAGAGATTAGCCGCCGCAATCCGAGTTGCATCCTCTTCCTTCTCGACCAATCCGGGTCTATGGCCGACCGATTCCCCAACCGCCAGGGCTGCAAGGCGGACGATGTCGCCACGACAACAAACCGTATCCTGTCGAATGTGATCGTGCGCTGCACCAAGGGCGATGATATCCGCGACTACTTCCATATTGGTGTTATCGGCTATGGCGGCAAGGTGGGGTCAGTACTTGGCGGTCTGCTTGCGGGACGTGACATAGTGCCGGCAAGCGAGCTTGGGCGTCACCCGCTCCGTGTGGAAGAACGTAAGCAGAAGGTGGAAGACGGCATCGGCGGGCTTGTGGAGCAGAACGTGCGATTTCCCGTGTGGATCGACCCGATCACAGAGAATGGCACTCCGATGTGCGCCGCGCTCACAGTTGCGACGCACATACTCGCTGCGTGGCTGAAGGATCATGCTGACTGTTTCCCACCGACGGTCATCCACGTGACGGATGGCGAAGCCACGGACGGTGACCCCAGAGAGGCCTTTGCAGCACTCACGAGCTTGGGCTCAAGTGACGGGCCCGTGATGCTGTTCAACGTGCACCTTTCCAGCAACCCGAGCGCAAACAAGCTCGAATGGCCAGACGCGAAGACCGCGTTGCCGGATCAGTACGCCCAGATGCTCTTTGACACCGCCAGTGCGCTGCTGCCTACTCATCGCATTCTAGCTGCTGAGCAGGGCAAGTCAGTGAATGAGGGCAGCAAGGCGTTCGTTCTGAATGCTGATCTCGTCTCCGTGATCGAGGCGTTTGAGATAGGTACTCGCCCAGCCAATTTCAGATAGGCGCTCCAAGGGCATGTTCGCAACAGTAAGCAGATACGTCTGTGTGAAAGCAGGCAACCAGCCGGATGAGTGCGAGGACGCGTTCTGCATTCGTGGTGTTCGCAGGGGACCCACTCTGCGCTGTGCGGTCGCCGATGGGGCGACAGAATCATCCTTCTCCCGCGCCTGGGCGACCCGGCTTGTTCATGCCTACGCTAGAAGACCGTTTGACGACCTTGCTGACCTCGTGAAGCGTGCTGGCCTACTCGGCAGGGGATGGCGACGGGTGTTCCTACACCGTCCGCTGCCGTGGTATGCCGCCGAAAAAGTGCGCCTCGGAGCGTTCAGCACCCTGCTGGGAACCGAGTTGGCGCGTCCGTGCGGAGATGCCGCGAAAGGGACGTGGAGAGCTGTGGCGGTGGGCGACACTTGCCTTTTCCACTTGAGAGGCGCACAGCTCCTGGCGGTCTTCCCTCCTCTGACGGCAAGCGACTTTGGCCACTTTCCCACGCTGCTGTCGACGAGTGAGCACGCGAACGTGTCTGCTTGGGCGGCGGTGCTGTTTACGGAGGGTGAATGGCAGGTCGGAGACACTTTTGTGCTCGCTACTGATGCCCTGGCGGCGTGGTTTGCTCGCATCAGGGAGGGAGGCGCCGCAACGTGGGCTGAGTTTCCGCCGTTGGCCGAGCACCTGTGGCCGGCAGGCGGGTTCGAGGACTGGGTGTTTCAGAAGCGGGCATCGAAGGAATTGGCGAACGACGACACCACTTGCATAGTGGTGCAGACCCAGGAGATGGACGATTGATCCTCCCTCGAGGTGATGACTACCAGAACGCGGTCCAGAACCCAGGGACCGCGTTCTTCGACAACGACCTCCGCAAGTGCAAGGTAGAAGAGGGCCCATTTCGCCTGCCCAAGCCCTACTCGGGCGGATTCACGGTCACTTACCACCTGCTGGACGGGCGTAGCGGCTGGGCTGTGCGTTGTTTCACCAGGCCGGTCTCCGGCCTTGAGGAGCGCTATCGCGCCATTGGCCGCTTTGCGCGACGAACTGGCCTCAGTGGTCTCGTCCCGGCTGACCTTCTCCAGCCCGGCATTCAAGTGTGTGGCGACTGGTACCCAATCATCAAGATGTTGTGGGTGGATGGGAGCACTCTGGGTGACTACCTGGAGGTCAATATCAGCCGCCCTACGGCGATCGAAGCACTTGCCGAGAAGTTTCGGGAGACAGTGCGCCAGTTGGAGCAAAGCGGCATGGCTCATGGCGACTTGCAGCATGGGAACATCATCGTTGGGCGCTCCGGTATACAGCTCGTCGATTATGACGGGGTGTGGTTACCAGAGATCTCCTCTCTTGGTACTGATCAACTTGGTCATCCGAACTACCAGCATCCTGGGCGGCAGGATGCTACGGTGTACGGTCCGTGCATGGACCGTTTCTCCTCGATCATCATCTATGTTGGGCTGAGGGCTACGGCGGCGGAACCCTCGCTGTGGGACAAGTATGGCGACCCGGATAGAATCCTGTTCCATCAGGGAGACTTCCGGGACCCAGCTTCCTCTCCTCTGCTCGCTGCTATGGAGTGCAATTCCAGCCTCAAGGCGATGGCGGAGATGGTGCGCTCTGTTTGCCTACTTGGGGTGTCGAAGGTTCCTTCACTGGAGGACTTTGTCAGAGGGAACATCCCCAAGGAAGCCGAGGTTCTGCGACAATTCGCTTTGCCCAGAAGTGCATACGAATGCATCGATGCGACTGATATCATCCGTCTGTGGAGGTTCGCTGGGCAGCGAGTTCAGGTTATTGGGCGAATCGATGGTTACTACGAAGGGCGCACCGCATTCGGAAAACCGTACGCGTTCTTGAACTTTGGCAAGTTCCCACACCAGACGCTGACGCTCGTCCTGTGGTCTCCCGTAGTTGATGCTCTTGGTGACCATGGACTTTGCCCCGGCAGCTTCGCGGGGAAATGGGTCTCAGTCTCTGGAATGATGAGCTCCTACCATGGCAAGGGCCAGATGGTGGTGGAAGGTGTCTCGCAGCTGCGTCTGCTGCAGGGCCAGAGCGAGGCCGAGCGTCTCCTTGGCGGACCCGTACTCGGCACAACCGATCAGAAGCGTCTGGTGGAGCGACCGTTGCGGAGATCAGGAAGGTCAGCTAGGCTGGCAGCCAAGCTACAACCCACCGCAAGCCAAGGATCCGTCACTCAGAACTACGCTCAGACTCTTGAGCGCCTATATGGTGGCTCGGCAAGGTCTAGGCAGGTGAACCGCCCGCAAGTAGCACCAAGCACAACAGCAACCAAAAAGATGGCTCGCGCGCCGCGAGCGTCGTCTCCGCCAGGTGTCAAGCCGCAACCTGACAGAATGCGCGGCGCGCTTGTGTCAGTGATATGCGCAGTGCTCGCCACTGTGTTGGCTGCTGGTCTGAGCCAATGGATTGAGCCCTTGTTCTTGGGGCTGGCCGTGTCGGCAGTGGCCATATCCGCATACAGCTTGGCAACTCGGTCCTAGGTGCAGCCACTCGGTAGATCATCGCCGTGGAGGCTACTCTGGTATGGTAGTGGTGCCGCCGCGTGGCGCTGTCCTGGCTCATGACCTAGGCAACCGCTCTGCGACGGGGTAGCAGCTCGGCCTGCACGCGGAGCGCGGTCGCAAGGGTCGAAGCTGCGCCTGAGCCAATGCCTACGGCTCTGCCGGCCACTGGGAACAGGTCGTTGACCTGCTCCGCCTCGACTGCGCAGTGAGCGTGAAAATGATGAAGAACGTCGGCGAGGAGCCCATAGCGACTCTACTGGAATGCCGACGTAGGAGAAGTACTGGCCAAGTCCAAAGCGCTGTGGTCTACCGCGTCAAGCGGCCTTCGCAGGGCCGCATCCGACTGCCTCGAGGGGCAGTGGTTGGCAGAAGGCCGACACGCGATTTGCATCCGGATGCGAAGGGACCTATAATGTCCACTCAGGTCGGGAGACAGATAACGGCTGACGCAGACAGACTAGTGCCTGAAACCGAAAGGAGCGTATGGTGATGCAACACGTTGACGACTTCCATCTTGGGGTTGTGTTCAACAGCGTAAGGCACACGCTTCAGAACGAGGTGACCTCACTCTCGCCCAACTCGCTCTCCTATGTTCGCGACGCCCAGAAGTTTGTGGACAAGCTCGTCAGCTCCCTTGACTCGCTTTGCCCACCTACTCGTCGCCGTGGCTCCTGCGGCTCGTTTGTGTTCTTACCTAACCTGGAGGACGTCATCAGGATTCGTCACTTAGGTTCTGATAGGTTGGATGCTAAGATCTTGGACAGCGTCAAAGCGTATTTCCGCACAATGCGCAATTATCTTGCGGAGCTTGAGGCTGATCCTCAGGCCCTCTACGGGAGCGAGCGAGCTTCTGAACTTCTGGATTTCGTCGCAAGACTTGCGGACATCTATTCTCCAAGCTATCGTGTGCTGTCTGACGATTACTCGGTGTACGTGACAGCCTAGCCAGGGCGACTGCAACCTAGCTCACTTGGTCTGTTGAACGGCGGGGTGCCGGATAAATGCTGAACAACGAGCTTTACCGCAAGCTAGTAGGGGCGAAGACCTACCTTGACGAGAGGATTCAGCGGGCCGATTTTTGCAGTCAGTCTTGTGTGGTTGCCATTGCGAACTATCGTAGGTTCGTTCAGTATCTGATCGACCACTTCTCGGAGATAGAACCCTCAATTCACCAGAGTCTCTTCGTGCAGCTCTCCACTGTGTTCATACCGAGCATCAGGTATATCGAGAGGGCATCGACTGCCAACATTCCGTGGAGCATCCTTCCTTACCTCGATCAGATGCTGCGGGAACTGTTCGGAGACAACCACCTTGTGCTATTCAGGCCTCAGTGGAACTTCAACTACACCGTGATGATGGCTGACCTGGTAGACCCGCTCCGCGAGGATCTCATTGCGGCGCTTCCGAGTCGGAGGGACGAGATTGAGCAAAGCTTCCGCGGGCAGCGGGTTCACGTATTCTCCTTTCCGTACCTGGAGAAGACCAACGTGCTGCTCCACTCTGTCATCGGCCACGAAATTGGGCACTTCTACTACCGCATCTGGGAGGAATCCAGCGAAGCCAGGAAACTGCGCCATGAGCAGAATGCCTCCTTGAGCACCCACTACAGGCGCCAGTACCCGCGCGACATGATGAAGGCGTATAATCAGACGGAAGAGGGCATGAAGGTCTTGGAGGGGATGTACCGGGAGATCTTCTCGGACATCTGCGGTTACCAGTTGTTTGGTCCATCTATGCTATTCGCTCTCGAAGACATCGCGGTGTTCGAAGCCAGTTGCGCGAGGCCGAGTAGCCAAACTCACTACTATCCCCCGACCAAGTACCGCATTCGGCTGCTCTATGAGAAGGTACTGCCTCTCGGCTCCCATCGGCGGTTGCTCTTGGGAGGCAATACCGAGTGTTCAAAGTACTTCGCAGCGTTTCTCGAGTCCATAGCCAGTGATTTGGCTGATCGCGAGGACCTGAAAGCATTGGCTGACTTGCACAAGGAGACGCAGCTCTTCCAGGAGGCCCTGCCAGCCGTCATCGACTTTGTGAGGGCCCACGTGCCGACCAAATACGTACACGTAGAAATCGTGCCACGACTCTTCGACAAGCTGAACGAGAGCATTCCCATCAACGAGCTGGATGGCGAGCCGGTTGGAATGAGTGACATCATCCTTGCGGGCTGGATCTTCCACCGCAAGATTACAGCTTGCTATCAGAAGGACGATTACATCACTCAGTACCAGATTCTGTCGCGCCTGCTCCTCAAGTCACTGTACTCCAGCTACATTCACGCAGACTACATTCAATGGAGGAGATCCGCCGATGGGTACCCTCTCAAAGCGTGAGCTAATCGATAGGCTTGGCGGGTCTGGTTCGGACAAGCTCGTGGTCACGCCGATTCTGGACGCCGAACTACAGGTGAACGAGATCGGCATTGATCTGAGGCTGTCAAGTCAGTTCATCATCTTCAGAATCGAGAACATCAACGCAATAGACCCAGCACAGCTCCGTTCAGACAGTGAGCGTGTGAAGTGTATCCAGACTGAAGTGGTGGTACCGTTTGGAACGCCGTTCTATCTACATCCTCAAGAGATGGTGCTGGGTGCTACCTTTGAGTATGTAGCAATGCCCGACACCATCGAAGCATCAGTTGAGGGCAGGTCGTCGCTCGCCAGGGTCGGCCTTGTAATCGCCACCGCCGTCACTATCGAACCGGGCTTCAAGGGCTGTATCACCCTCGAGCTCGCGAACATCGCCAGCGTACCAATCGCCCTCTATCCGGGCACTAGGATTGCTCAGCTTGTATGCAGAGAGACTACTTCCAGTGCCCAGCACACGAGAGGCTGGAAGTACCTTGTCCCCGTGGGTCCCGAGTTTAGTCGGCTGCACAGTGACAAGGACGGGCCGTTTGCGTACCGGACTCAACCCTGGGCCAGTAACATTTGAGCCTGAGTACTCAATCATTCCGCTCACGTTGGGTACCTGCGGCCAACGAGACGGTCAATTGAGGTGTGGTCAAGAGATCATTCTGCTGGCGAATTGGCCCGGTGCAAGGCGACGATCTCAATGCGCGCCCGCAGGCACTTGAGTCTGCGACGCCCTGACCCTTGCGCCGCGTCCCGGCGGAATATGGCTCTGTTCGTTCCCATCCTGCTGGCGACGTGACGCGCCATGTTCAATTGCGCCACCCGACACGAGAAGGACCCGCTGACGGAGTTCTCGGCCTCTGTCGATAGGGGTCGCTCTGCTTCTGGGCAGGAGGTGCGTGCTATGGGGTGGCCGCCGAAAGATCACTCTTGCTTCGCAACTAGTGCTGACTGAGCCGGAGGATGTTGTCCTGGTGTGGCGGCGGGATAATGACAAGGACGCGGCGCACGACTACCTCTGACGGAGGTGCGCGAGTCACGCGCCCCGGCCGCCTTTCGTCCATCGTCCCTCCCCCTTGATCCTCTCCGCGAGCTACAAAACCGACCTCCCGGCCTTTTACGGCGAGTGGTTCCTCAACCGCCTCCGCGCCGGCTACTGCCTCGTCCCCAATCCCTACAGCGGCCGGCCCTTCCGCGTTGCCCTCTCCCGCGACGCCATCGACGGCATCGTCTTCTGGACGCGCAACCTCGGGCCGTTCCTCCCGCGGCTGGAGGAGGTTCACCGTCTGGGCTATCCCTTCGTCATCCAATTCACCATCACCGGCTACCCGCAGGAGCTGGAGAGCGGGGTCATCGACGCGCGCCGGGCGGTGGAGCAACTGCGCCAGGCGGCGGAGCGCTACGGGCCGCGGGTGTGCGTGTGGCGCTATGATCCGATTGTGGACACCTCGTTCACGCCGCGGGCGTTCCACACCGAGACCTTTGCCCGGCTGGCGGGGGAGCTGGAAGGGGCGACGGACGAGGCGGCGCTCTCGTTTGCGCAGCTCTATGGCAAGACGCGGCGCGGTCTGGAGCGGGCGGCCCGGGCGCACGGGCTGACCTGGAGCGATCCAGGGGATGACTGGAAGCGCGCGCTGGCGGCGGAGCTGGCGGGCATCGCCAGGGGCAGGGGCATGAGGCTGACGGTGTGCGGGCAGCCGGGGCTGGTGCCGCCCGGGTGCGCGACGGCGCAGTGTATCGACGCGGGGCGCCTGTCGGACGTGGCGGGGAGGGCGATCCTGGCGCGGGAGCGGCCGCACCGCAAAGAGTGCGGCTGTTACGAGTCGAAGGACATTGGGGCCTACGATACCTGTCCGCAGGGGTGCGTGTACTGCTATGCGGTGAGCAGCGTCGAGAGGGCGCGGGCCAACCTCCGGGCGCACGATCCGACGGCGGAGAGCCTGGGGGCGTTGCGGCGACCGAGCATCCCGTAGGGCTAGCTGATTGGCCGGCAGTTCAGACTTACAAAGTCTTCAAGACTTTGTAAGTCTTGGTTGCGTTGCGCGTTTGACCACTGCGCTGCTCCCGGGCATACTAGGCGCCTGTGCTTTTTATCACACGCGACGAGGTGACGACCCGTGTTCCATCACGCAACGCTGCACGACAACGAGCTCTTGTCCCACTTTACTTCCTCTCTCGAAGCGGGCCTCTCCAGTACCGAGGCAGCGTCCCGCCTGCACGAGCACGGGCGCAACGAGATCACCGCGCACCAGGTGCAGTGGTACGAGATCCTGGCGCGCCAGTTCAAGTCGGCGTTCATCTACCTGCTGGTGGTGGCGGCGGCCATCGTCTTTGTCATCGGCGAGAGGCTGGACGCGTCGGTCATCGTTGGCTTTGTGCTGCTGAACGCGGGCCTCGGCTTTGTGCAGGAGTATCGCAGCGAGATGTCGCTGCAGGCGCTGCAAGAGTTCATCCATCCGCGCACAAGGGTCAAGCGCGACGGGCAGTGGAAGGTGGTGGACTCGGCGGAGCTGGTGCCGGGCGACATCATCAGCCTGCAGACGGGCGATGCGGTAACGGCCGACGTGCGCGTGCTGAGCGAGCACAATCTGACCGTCAACGAGACCAACCTCACCGGCGAATCGGTGGCTGTGCCCAAGCGCGCCGGCCATCTGGCCAAGGAACCGGCCACCATCTATGACTGTCACAACCTGTGCTTTAGCGGCACCACGGTGGTGGAGGGCGACGCCACGGCGCTGGTGCTGGCGACGGGCACGAATACCCGGATGGGTTCGATCGCCAAGCTGACCGTGGAGACGACGAAAGAGTCCGAGTTCTCGCGCTCGATCACGCGCTTTAGCAGCTTTATCCTGCGGATGATCCTCGTGACGCTGCTGGTGGTGCTCGTGGCCAACCTGCTGCTAAAGGGCAAAG
The DNA here is from genome assembly GCA_002070215.1 of Chloroflexi bacterium ADurb.Bin180. Classification (NCBI taxonomy): domain Bacteria; kingdom Bacillati; phylum Chloroflexota; species Chloroflexi bacterium ADurb.Bin180. The sequence continues at coordinate 11,508 of MWCV01000026.1, forward strand.
GAGCCAACATCCTGGAGCTGCTGGTGTTTGGCATCGCGCTGGTGGTGAGCGTGATCCCCGAAGGGCTGCCGGTGGTGACCACGGTGTCGCTCTCGCGGGGCGCGCTGGGGCTGGCCAAGCACGGGGTGGTGGTCAAGCGGCTGACGGCCATCGAGGACATTGGCACCATCGAGGTGCTCTGCTCGGACAAGACCGGCACGCTCACCGAGAACTCGCTGACGGTGACGGGCTACTCGCCCGGGGCGCGGGAGGACCTGCTGTACCATGCGGCGTTCACGGTGGCCGAGACGGAAGACAAGACGGAGCCGTTCGACATTGCCATCGACCAGGTCTGCCGCGAGGCGGGGAGGGCGTCCGAAGGGCGCCCGGAGCGTCTGGCCGAGTTGCCGTTCGATCCCGTACGCCGCCGTAACGCGGTGCTGCTGCGCTTGCCGGAGCGGACGTGGATGGTGGTGCGCGGGGCACCGGAGGAGGTGATGGCGCTCTGTCCGCGGCTGTCACTGGAGGAGCGGCATACCCTTACCCGCTGGCTGGAGGAACGCGGCCGCGGTGGAGAACGGACCATTGCCCTGGCCGTGCGGGACCTGTCCGCCGGGACGCTCAGCCTGCGCCCCGCCGACGAATGCGAGCTCGAGTTCCTCGGGGCGATGGCCTTTGCCGACCCGATCAAGCCGTCCACCTTCAAGGCGGTGCCCCTGGCCAGGGAGCTGGGCGTGGCCATCAAGATCCTCACCGGCGACAGTCCCGAGGTGGCCGGCGCGGTGGGCCAGGCCATCGGCCTGCTCGACGATCCGGAGAAGGTGCTGACCGGCGCCACGTGGCTGGGTCTGCCGGGGGAGCAGCGGGCCGAGGCGCTGGAGGAGTACTCGGTCATTGCGCGGGTGACGCCGGAGCAAAAGTACGAGATCATCCAGACGCTGCAGGCCAGGCACACGGTGGGTTTTCTGGGCGAGGGCATCAACGATGCCCCGGCGCTCAAGCTGGCGGGGGTCAGCCTGGTGGTGCAGAGCGCGGCGGACATTGCCCGTCAGGCGGCCGACATCATCCTGCTCGAGTCGGACCTCGAGGTGATCGTCGACGGCATCCGCAGCGGGCGCGAGGTGTTTGCCAACGGCATCAAGTACCTGAAGAGCACCCTGGCCTCGAACTTTGGCAATTTCTACGCGGTGGCCATCAGCAGCCTGATGATCCCCTTCCTGCCGATGAAGCCGCTGCAGATCCTGTTGTTGAACCTGCTGTCGGATTTTCCAATGATCTCGATTGCCACGGACAATGTGGACCCGGCGGAGTGGGAGCGCCCGCGCAAGTACGACGTGCGGGAGGTCGTGCTGATCTCTATCTTCCTGGGTGTGGTGAGCACCGTATTTGACCTGATCTTTTTCGCCACGTTTGTGCGCGGCGGCGAGGCGGTGCTGCAGACGAACTGGTTTGTGGGCAGCATTCTCACCGAGCTGATCTTTTTGTTCTCGATCCGCACGCGGCTGCCGTTCTGGCAGGCAGTGCGTCCGTCGAGCACGGTGGTGTGGTTGACCGGTGTGGCGGCTGTGGCCACGGTGGTAGTGCCGTACACGGCGCTGGGGCAGCGGGTGTTTGGGTTTGTGCCGCCGACGGCGCCGCAGATGGGGGTGATTCTGGGCCTGGTGGCGGCGTTTTTTGCCGTCACCGAGGTGGTGAAGGGGTGGTACTACCGGCAGGTGGGGTAGAGGGAGAGGTAGTCAGACTTCCCAAGTCTACGAGACTTGAAGTCTTTGTATCCGGGCGCGCGGGGGAGGGCGGTTCTCGAACCGCCCCTACGGGCATACCCTGCGCGCCATTGCCGGTTCCCTCCGCGGGGTCAGTTTGTTGCCACCGCGTGTTATCTTGAGGGCGGCTCGCCGGGCGCCATTGTGCTGTAAGGGCGGTTCGTCGATGCCGAAGGCGAAGCGGGAGGCCCGCGCTCCGTTGTGCTCGCTATGCCGGTGTGGACACCGGGATCATGCGGTACTCGATTTGCGTTGGCAGCCCCACACGGGATGATGCGTCCAGTATCTCCAGCGACACCAGGTTGCCCGCTGCATCATAGTCCAGGATAATCCCCGGCTTGTCTTCGTCAGTTTCAGCTACGGCGCAATCTGAGAAAATCACCGTCAGGGTGTCGGTTTCGCCGTCGTATATTACCTTCATGATTGTCCTCTCCAGTACTTCTCAACACGGCTGGTCCGGTAGGCCGTGACGACCTGTGCAGGCCGGCGATCCACGTCCACAAACACGCGCAGAAGGAATGCCCGAGGTGGTTCACCGGCATCAACACGCGCCTGGTAGACTACCCGTCCGGGCCGCACCTGCAGCGTCTGCTCCGGCGCGGCCAGGACCCGGGCAATGTCCTCCTCGCTAATGTGGCGGCGCGTCATCTCGAGCCGCGCGTGCTCGGTCAGGCGGTAGTCGGTGATCCTTCGCTGGGCCATCGTTGGTGCCTTCTGCGGACCTCTTGACCAGAGTATACCCGGCCGCATGGACCGTGTCAAAGCTCGCGTTTGGCTGTTGACAGAGACTTCCGAAGTCTACAAGACTTCGGAAGTCTTTGTATTTGGGCAGGCGGCGGGGGGCGGTTTGCCGCGCGAGGCGGGGGAGGGCGGGTCTGAGCGTCTGCGCCAGCGCTCGGGCGGCTGCGGCCCGCCCCTGCGAGTGACGCCGAGGTCGCGGGGTCGCATCGAGGTACGCTGGCAATAGCCGGGGCGGTTCCCGAGCCGCCCGTACGAGTGGACCACACGCCGTCACCAGCCGACCCATGCCCCCGCATAATCGCTCCTATCCAGGGTACCCCGCATCATCTCGTCCCGGCCATCCCACACGCGTGAGTCGTCGGGCGGAGCCGACCCCCACCAGCAGCCGCTAACCGTAACCCCCGCCCGCTGGTCCACCTCGGCATCCCAGACCGTGCTATCGAGCACGTTGCTGGCCCGCATGTTCGGCGCGCTCTCGCCGCCATAGGCGAGCAGCCCGACGCCGTTCCACCGCAGGGTGCAGCTCAACACGTCGCTGGGGGCCATCGTGGCCAGGCCAAAGGTGCTGCTGAGGATGCTCGTCCGCCGCAGGGTCAGCGTGCCGCCGTCGTTGATGCCCCGGCCGTAGAGCAGGGCAGCGTTCGACATAACCAGACTGGCGCCGGGGCGCACGTACAGGGGTCCCCAGGAGCCCATCGCCGTGCTGGTCTCGTGGGTGAGGGTAATGGGCTCGGTAACGCTACCGGTAGCGCTAACAGCGCCCCAGAGGTCCCAGGAGACGTCGCTCGTCATAACCAGCCGGGTGCCGGGAGCAATGGTGAGCACGCCGGTGGCGGTCAGGCCGACGTTGCAGCCGATGCGCACGGTGCCGGAACCCCAGGTGGTGTGGCCGCTCAGGGCCACGGGGCATAGGGCAGTGACGGTGGGAGTCAGTGGAGCAACCCCCGTAGTGGTGGCGGCCGGCGTGGCGGTGGGAGTGGAGGTCGCAGTGGCGGCCGGCGTCGAGGTGGGCGTCTCCGTGGGGGTTGCGGTCGAAGTACTCGTGGGCGTTGGCGTGGGCGGCACGGTGTAGTTGACCGTTAGCCAGGGATCGGACCCTGTGCCGGCGTAATCGGCGGTGCGCACAAAGACGTACTGATTGCCGCCGGGCGCGCTGTTGCTGATATCGCGCGAGCTGACCAGGGCGTATTTACTGTCGCCAGTAAGATTGATTCCCGCGGCGTCGAGGGTCAGCGTGTAACAGGTGCCACTGGACCAGCCGTCGGCGGTGTTACGCAGGGTGCCCTCGAGGGTCGTCGAGGCGCCGTAGGCCCCGTCATAGTTGCCCTCTCTGGTGCCGGCGTCGCACAGGCCCTCACTCCAGCCGTAGCGGTAGACCTGCAGGTTGAAATCGGTGCTGGACAGGTCGCTGTCGGCGCAGACGCCCAGCACAGCCGAGGTCACGGTGGCGTCGTCCGGCAGGGCGGAGGTGTCAAAGTCGAGGTAGGCGCGAAAGACATAGTACACCGTGCCGCCGGACAGGTTCTGGCCCACGCGCGCCGTGGTGGCGCCCGCGTCGCAGCCGGCGGAAGTCGAGCGGGCGGTGGAGTAGGTCGCGTTCTGGCCATAGATCTCGCCGTCGGCGGTCGAGGCATAGACGGTGCTCTCCGCCGCGGCGCGCAGCGGGGGCCCGCCGGGGTTCTCTCTCGTGCAGGCGGCCAGGGCGGTGACGGCAATCAGGCCAATCACCAGCAGCCAGGTTCGGTTCATTCTCTTGCTCCTTGCGCGTCATTCGGCGCGATGATCTCGGTCTCGCGTTCGGTGCGCCAGTCAAGCTCGTCGAGCAGGCTCACCATGGCCGCGCTGATCAGCATATCGTCGTGGACCTGCGCATCCCGCACGCCCCAGCGCAGTTGGTGCCCCGGCCCGGGCAGCACGTTGTACTCACAGGCGGCGGCCTCGCGCCAGAACTGGAGCGTGTCTGGCTGACCGTCCGGGGCGTAATCCTTGTAGCGGCCGCTGTCGACGATGGACACAAAGGCCCAGCCCAGGTCGCTCTTGCTGGCGGCGGTGAACACAAAGGGCCGCACCCGCGCCCCCAAGGCGCGGCTCAGCGCCTGGGCCAGCGGCGCGCCCAACGCGGCAGACGCGCCGCCGCGTTCGCCGCGCGGTACGCGCCCCAGCCGCCGCCCGAGGTACGAGGCCAGTCCGGCGCCCACGCCGGTAGCATCGACAATGACGTAGCCGGGGTGCCATTCGCTCACCAGGTCCACCAGCGCGGCATAGAGCTCGGTATGGGACCTGCCGGTCCACCACCAGCGGTTGAGCACGCGGTAGGTGGGCCGGCCGAGCAGGGGATCGTCGGCCGTGGACAGGTCCACCCAGAAGAGGGTGGCCACGGTCGAGTCGCGCCGCGGCGAGTCCGCGCGCAGGGCCGCGCCCTCGAGCTCTTCGTCTTCGCCGGCCACGTCCACGGTGAGGACGTAGTAGGGCGTCTGTCCGTCGGCCGCGGTCAGGCGGGCGGCCTCGGCCGGAGTGCGCGCGCGGGAATGCTGGCCGGCCATCCGTGCCAGGCGCTCGTCGGTCAGCAGGCGGCCGGCGTCGTCGATTTCCTGCAGCAGGTACTGGGTGCGAAAGACCGGATGCTCGGCGCCGAGGCGGGCACGTTCTTTCTCCACGTAGCGGCGATAGTCGGGCAGGCACGCGGCCACCACGTCCCACGGCGCCAGAAAGACGCGCTGGACGCCGTCAGCAGCCTCCTCGTCGCGGAGCTGACGGATCACGCGGGAGAGCAGGGTGCGGCCAGTCCACATCGTGCCGTAAAAGACGGTGGTCACGTTGGTCGAGGCGCCCATCGGGGCAAAGTCCTTGCTCCACTTGTCGGGATCGACGTCCTGGGCCTCGTCGCACTCGAGCAGGAGCGAGGCGGTGGCGCCGACCACGTTGGCGCCGGGGTGGGCCGAGAAGAACAGGGCGCGGCAGTTGCCCAGGCGGACGATATAGTCGGCGTCGGCGTGCAGGGCGAACTGGAGCACCGAGCGGCTCAAGCGGTCATAGAGCCGCTGGCGCGAGTTGAGGGTCTGCGGCTTGAAGGTGGGGCTGGCCTTGACCAGGGTGGAGGGCGGCCGCGCGTGCCAGTGCATCATCAGGTAGGCCTCAACGATGGCCGAGAGCTCGTTCTTGCCGGCCTGGCGGCTCATCACCACGGCAAAGGTGCGGCCGCGGCGGTGGAGCACGCTGTCGACGATGGCCAGGGCCGGTGCTGCCTGATAGGGCCTCAGGCGGCGCTGGAGCACCATGGCGCTAAAGAGGCGGATGTCGCCGATGATGCCCATCATCACCTGGCGGGCGTAGGCCGCGTCGATGGTCACGACGGGAGCTCGAGGCGCGGGCCGTCGCGGAGCAATCCACGGTGGCGGTGGCCGGTGAGTGGATCAAAGGCCGGGTCGTCGGCCGGGCGGCCGTTCCACATGGCCAGCACCACGGCGTGAGTGAGGTTGACCACCTCTTCGAAGAGCACGAGGCAGCGCGCGCCGGCGACGATCAGGTCCTCGCGCACGTGGTAGGCCACGGGCACGCCCGTGAGCAGGGATCCGGCGTAGCCGGACAGTTCGATGTCGGCGGTGTAGACGGTCGGGTCAAAGTTGTGGATAAAGCCAAAGTAGAGTGTGGGCAATGGTGCCTCCTTGGGTTGCGGGCGGTCGGATCTCTGTGGCGGCTCAACATCGGGCGCGCTCCACCGCGTGAACCAGTCCGCCTCCCGCGAGATGGAACACGGGCGGGTCTGAGACCCGCCCCTACGGGTCCTGCCTGGTTCGAATCGCTCGCGGTAACGGCACAGGGACGGACGTGATGGTGCACCGCCTGGATCGGGCGCGCCTCGACCCGCGATGGGCCGGGGACGGGCGGGTCTGAGACCCGCCCCTACGGGTCCCGCCTGGTTCGAATCGTTCGCAATAACCGCTCAGGGACGGACGTGATGGTGCACCGCCTGGAGCGGGCTCGCGTCGACCCGCGATGGGCCGGGGACGGGCGGGTCTGAGACCCGCCCCTACGGGTCCTGGCTAGTTTGAATCGCTCGCAGTGATGGCACAGGGACGGACGTCGTGGTGCACCACCGGCTTCGGGCCCGCCTCGACCGGCGATGGGCCTTTGCGGTGCGAAGGGCCCATACTGGTTGTGCCTGCGGTGAAACCAGCGCCTCCAATCGGACGGGCAGGGACAGGCTAAAGCCTGAACTATGAACCAATACAGGTTGTGGTGTCCTGGCTGAACGCCGCACGGGCGGAGATTCATGCTCCACAGTGCAGCATTGGTTCGTAGTACACGCTTCAGCGTGTCCTGGCTCGGATGGCCAGGCAAGTTGGCAAGACAGGCCATCCTCGTCCAGCAGCGCCGGCGGACAGGCTAAAGCCTGAACTACGAACCAATACATGTTGTGCTGTCCTGGCAGAATGCTGCACGGGCAGAGATTCATGCTCCACAGTGCAGCATTGGTTCGTAGTACACGCTTCAGCGTGTCCTGGCTCGGATGGCCAGGCAAGTTGGCAAGACCGGCCATTCTCGTCCAGCAGCGCCGGCGGACAGGCTAAAGCCTGAACTACGAACCAGTACCGGTTCTTCGTTGCCAACAGTCTCTGAGCCAGGGCGAAGAGGCGCTTGACCGCTCCCGGCTCGTTATGGCCCCTCAAAGCGGACCTCCTGCTGCCACACGGACCGGGCCGGTTCGTAGCGCGTTTCGATTGCGGTGACGCGGCGGCGGATGGCGCTCAAGCCTGCCCCGGCGCGGCTCTCGCTCAACGCCACCACGTCGAACAGCTCTAGCCCGGCGTTGGGCCTGGTGCGGAACCAGCCGCCGCTGGCCCGCGCGGCAGCATCGTCCAGCGCGCCATCGCTGATCTTTAGTAGTTGCGCGTCCGTGGCCCACTGGCTGGCCTGAACCATCTGCAGGAAATCCATCCCTGCCGCCAGGCCGGCGGGCACGTTCTGGCGCTCGATGGTGCGGTCGGCGCCGACCACGCGCACGCGAGTGGGCCAGGCAAAGGACTGGATGTGCTGTAAAAAGAGCAGCTCGCCGTCCTGGTAGGTGTGCACCGCGGCGGGGGCCTGGCCCTGCTCGGAGGGCACAAAGCAGTAGAGCACCTCGCGCGAGTCGCCATGGCCCCAGCGGGCCTGACCGCCCACCAGCCCCAGCAGGCGCTGCAAGAGGGCCAGCCCACTGTACTCCTGGCCCAGCATCACCGTGGGCTCATCCAGCGGCACCCAGCGGCCCCAGGCGCGTACGTAGGTCAGGTTGGACCAGTCGTTATAGCGCGCGGCGACGGTGAGATAAGTGAGCGTCTGGCCCCACGCGCTCGAGCCGTCGAACTCGACCGCCAGGCCGCCCACGCGGCTGGCCAGCTCGGCGATGCACCAGCCGAGCGTCTGGCCCTGCCACTGGATGGTACAGTCGGGCCGCCACAACTGAAAGAGCCGCCAGCCGTCCACGGCGTGCAGCCGCAGCAGGTTGACCCCCTCGGCGGCGACGCGGCTCTGCTCCCACAGGAAAAAGGGCCGGCTCTCCACGCGCTCTTCGCCAGCGGCGGTGCGCAGGCCCAGCTCTACCGATACCCGGGCCAGGGGGCGCAGAGCGGGAGGCGTGTCGTAGCGGCCGGCGCGGTTGTCCAGCTCGATGTGCGTGTCGCCGCTGGTCGGGCTCTCGCGCAGGCGCAGCCGCAGGATGTCCGCCTGCGGCACGGTCAGCTCGGCGTCTGGCTTGCCTTCGTACCACAGGTCGAGGCGCAGGGCCTCGTTCAGCGCGTGCAGGTGGATAGCCGTGCCGGTCTGGGTGATGGCCAGGCGCCGCTCGTGAGCGGCAGGGGTAAAGGCCAGAGGGATCTTGAACGACCAGTGCTCGAAATCCCGCGAGAAGAGGGCGGTGGGCGTGGTCCACGAGCTCTGACCGCTGGACAGGCAGTCCCAGTAGGTCAGCCAGTAGAGCGAGCCGAGGGCACCGGAGGCCTGGAACAGGCAGGGCGCCCTGGCCGTCGAGCCGACCGCGGGCAGGCCCGGCGGTACGATGCCCTGGTAGTGGCTCAGCGTGGCCGTGGCCCGATCCCAGCGCGCGGTGACGATGCGCCCGTCACCGTTGGAGGCGCGGTCCAGGCTGGCCGCCACGAGGTAGCGGCTCAGCGATGCACTCCAGATGACAGAGAGCCCGTAGCAGTTCTCGTACTCGCCGCCGGTCTCCATCAGCGAGTGCACCGTCGTCCAGGAGCCCCACGTTCCACCCGCACAGTAGCCCACGCAGATGTAGCGGTATCCGCTTCGTTGGAGGGTGTACCACAGGTCGTCCTTTCCGCCAGAGGCGAGGTGATAGCGGCAGCCGGGCGCGCCGCCAGGAACGGCCCGCACTGTCGACGGGGCGGACCACGTTTGCCCGCCATCGGTCGAGGTGCGCTCGAGCAGCTCTGTGCCGTCCGGCTTGACGTAAGCCAGGCGCAGCGTGCCGGAATGGTTGGAGAGGCACAGGTCGCCGTTGGGCCGGGCGAGGGCCCCGCCAGCGGCCACGAGCACGGTGTAGGCGGCCGGGTAGAGCCCCCAGCCGACGGCCGGGTCGCCGGTGGGATCCAGCGACGTTGGCGCGGTGACCTGGCGCAGGCGGATGCAGCCGCTCGTGTCGAGCGCGGCGATGAGGATGCTCCCGGACGCAACGGCGCACTCGCTGCACTGCACGTCGGCGGGGCCGGCCGTGCCGATGACCGAAAAGCGGGGTTGTTTGTCGCGCACCACCAGACGCAGGCGTGGCGACTGGGTGCTCAAACGCTGGGCGGCCAAGTGGGTGGCGGTGAGGGTGCGCATCAGCGGGCCTCCGGGTGGGGCGTCGGGCTAGACAAAGCGGACATCGCGTATGGCCCCTCTGGAGGAATAGGTCAGCTCGCGCAGGACGACATTGCGCAGGCGGTATTGCATCAGCTCGAGCACCAGGGGCGCGCGGCAGCGCAGGGTGAGGACGCCGTCTTCGAAAGAGTCGGCGTGCGTCTGCTCGACCGTTGCGCGGTACACTCCGGGCAAAAGCTGCGCTTTGAGCTCCTCCTGCGTATTGAGCCACCATTGCTTGTGTAGGGGTAATTCATCGGTCTTGTTCGGGAGAGCCGGCGCACCAGCAGCGGACGCGGGGACACCAGGGGGTGAGTCGTCGGGCGCCAGTGCGGTGGCAGGGGTGGGTGCCGGTGCATCGCCCTCGGGAGTGGGCAGGGTGAGCTGGTAGGCGCGCTGGTAGTCCGCGGCGGAGATGCCGTAGCGTTCCAGCCAGCGCTGGTGGTCGCGCTGCAGGGCGAGGGAGAGGGTAGCCACCTGTTCAGGGCGCAGCAGGGGCAGCTCGCGCGCCACGCGAAAGACATAACGCGTGCGCGGGCCCGGGTCACCCGGTCCGGTGGCGATGAGGTGCTCGGCGCGCAGGCGGGCCAGAGGGCCGGGCCGGTTGGCCTGGCCTTTGCGTCCTTTGACGCGGCCGCGCGACTGGTCGCTGTTGGTCAGCATGCGGGCCAGGTGCGAGAGGGAGGGGAAAGCGGTATCCTTGTTGCCGTAGCAGAAAGAGACCAGCAGCTCCCACAGCGAAAAGGCGGCGTTGCCCAGGTAGGGCCGCCAGAAGTAGTGGGCATAGTTGTGGACTACTGTAAAGCCGGTCCTGGCGGGATCGCGCTCGGCGCCCATCTCGCGCCAGGGGCTCTCTCTGGCCAGCAGGCCGTTGTCGGTGGCGGCCATACTAACGGCCGCCGCGCAGGAGGAAGCGGTGCACCTCGTCGGTCATTGACGGGTACGCTTTGAGCACCCCGCGCAGGAACTTGCGCCCCGGGTTGCGCCGCCCCAGATAGACCATACCCAGCATGGCGCCGCTCACCCCCAGCCGCCGCGCCATATCGTCGATGGTCAGCCCTTCGTTGCGTTGCTGCCCGCGCAGCAGACGTATCAGCCGCTCCAGACTCGTGTGCTCGCCAGTCACCGTTTCCTCTCCCCAGTCGATGTTGTGCCCGCGCCCACGCTCTGACGGCAGTTTAGCACATCTGTTCTAATCAGTCAAGCGGGAGGGGGTCAAATTGGCCATTTGGAGGCACGAATTCTTCACATTTGTGCTATAATGGTGGCGGGCGTGGAGTGGGCGGGGAGGGCGGTTCTCGAACCGCCCCTACGGGCACAGACGTGGTGGTGGGCGGTTCTCGAACCGCCCCTACGGGCACAGACGTGGTGGTGGGCGGTTCTCGAACCGCCCCTACGGGCACGGACGTGGTGGGGGGCGGTTGCCGAACCGCCTCTACGGGTGGCGTTGTAGTTGTGGCGACGCGAGGGAGTTGATGAGATGAGACTTCCAAAGTCTCCCCGACTTGGGAAGTCTAGTGGGTGGTGGTGGTCGGCGGGCCGGGCCGGGCGGAAGCGTGAAAGGACCTGAATGCTGCTCCACGAGTCCCCTTACATCGCTTCTCTGGTAATCACCGCGGCGCTGGCGCTGGCGGCGGCACTGTACTTCTCCCGCCGCGCGCCGCGCGGCGTCGTCCCCTTCGTAGCCCTGATGGCAGGGGTGGCCTGCTGGGCTTCTTTCTATGCCCTGGAGCTGTCCACCCCTGACCTGGCCACCAAGCTCTTCTGGTTCGGGCTCAAGTACGTGGGCATCGTGACTTTGCCGCCGGCCTATGTCCAGTACGCGCTGCGCTACACGGACCAGGAGGGCCTGCTCCGCGGCCGTGCCAAGGTGCTGCTGGCGGTAGAGCCGCTCTTTTTCCTGCTGGCCCTGTGGACCAATGGCGCGCATCACTGGGTGTGGACCGGGGCTAGAGTCGTATTGGCCGACGGGGCCAACGGGGTTCTGGTACTGGATCATGGCTGGGCCTTTTGGTTGAATATGGTCTATTCCAACGGCCTGAGCCTGGTTGGGCAGCTCGTGCTGGCCGGCAGCCTGATCCACGCCTCACCGTTGCACCGCCGGCAAACTGCGGTATTGATGCTGGCCTGCTCTCTGCCGCTGCTGACGAGCGTGGCTTCCGTGGTGCAGGCTGCTCCCCTGGGCCTGCCGAGCCTCGTGCCGCCGGCCGCGCTCCTGGCCGGATTGGTGATGGGTTACGGCCTGCTGCGCTTTGATCTGCCGGATGTGCTGCCGGTGGCGCGCGAGGTCACGCTGGAGCACGTGGCTGAGGGCGTGGTGGTGGTGAGCCGCGGGGGCCGGGTGGTGGATGCCAACGCGGCTGCCCTGGCGCTGGCCGGCTTGACCCGCGGCCAGGCCGTGGGTCGGCCGGCAGCCGAGGTGCTGAGCTTTGTACCGGCCGCGCTGGAGCGAGCTGGCGGCCTCGATGCGTGGCAGGGGCTGGAGGAGTGGACCCAGGCGGGGCAGGTGCGGCAGTTGGACCTGTTTGTGTCGCTCTTGCGCGGCAGGCGTGGTCAGGAGTCGGGCCATGTCGCGGTGATCCGCGACATTACGGAGCGACTTGCCGTCGAGAACGAGCTGCTGGCCCGCTCCAACGAGCTGGCCGAGCTGTATGATACCAGTCTGGCCATTGCCTCCGAGCTGGACCTGCAAAAGCTGCTGCCGGTCATCGTCGAACGGGCCAACCGGCTGCTGACGGCTATGGGAACGGGGCTCTACCTCTATGATGCCGAGAAAGACAACCTATTCTATGAGGTAGGCACGGGCCTATCCGAGCAGTTCGTTGGCAGCAGCCTGGGGCGGGGCGAGGGGCTCAGCGGACGGGTGCTGGAAACGGAGCTGCCGCTGGCGGTGGAGGACTATCACCACTGGCCTGGCCGCTCGTTGCAGTTCGAGGCTCAGGCCGTGGGCAGTGTGCTGGGGGTGCCGGTGCGCTGGCAGGGCCGCGTTCTGGGCGTGATCGAGGTGCAGCGCGAGGCGGGCCGGCCCTTTACCAGCGAAGAGCGGCGCCTGATGGACCTGTTCGCCATCCAGGCCGCCAGCGCTCTGGGCAATGCCCGGCTCTACCAGGCCGCCCAGCGCGAGCTGCAGGAGCGGCGGCTGGCCGAGTCGGCCCTGCGCGCCTCCGAAGCGCGCTACCGGGCCACGGTGCAGGACCAGACCGAGCAGATCTACCGGATGAAGCCCGACCTGACCATCACCTTTGCCAACGACGCGGCCTGCCGCTTTCAGGGCGTACTGCCGCAGCAGGTGGTCGGGCGCAGCGTTCTGGAAGATGTCCTGCCCGAGGACCAGGCGGGGGTGCGGCAGATCCTGGGCATGATCAGCCCCGAGCAGCCGGTGCTCGTATCGGAGAACCGCAACGTGGGCGCGGACCAACAGCAGCACTGGTTCCAGTGGACCAATCGCGGCATCTTTGACGAGTCGGGCCGGCTGGTCGAGCTGCTCTCGGTGGGCCGCAACATCGATGAGCGCAAGAGCGCCGAAGCGGACCGGGAGCGCCTGGAGGAGCAACTGCGCCTGGCGCAGCGCACTGAGGCGGTGGGCATCCTGGCCGGCGGTGTGGCTCACGAGTTCAACAACCTGCTCACGGTCATCCGGGGCAACGTGGAGCTGCTGCAGGCCGACCTGGCGGAGCAGCCGGCGATGCAGGCTCCGCTGGAGGCCATTGCGCGCACCGCGCAGCGGGCCACCGCGCTGACCCGGCAACTGCTGGCCCTCAGCCGCCGGCAGGTGCTGCAGCGTGTGCCCACCGACCTCAACGACCTGGTGACGAGCTTTGCACCATTGCTGCGTCATGCGGTGGGCCAGCTCATTCAGGTGCACGTTCAGACTGAGCCAAACCTGGGCCGGGTGCTGGCCGATCCGGGTGCGATGGAACAGGTGCTGATGAACCTGGCCATCAACGCGCGCGATGCCATGCCCGAAGGAGGGCTGCTGGTGGTGTCCACGCGGCCGGTGGATGCCGACCCGGCCTTTTGCGCCGCCCACCCCGCCGTGGCGCCGGGCCATTATGCCTGCCTGACCGTGTCGGATACGGGGAGCGGGATGGACGATGCCACCCGGCGTCACCTGTTCGAGCCCTTTTACACGACCAAAGAGGTGGGCAAGGGCACCGGTCTGGGGCTCTCGGTGGTGTACGGCATTGTGCGGCAGCACGAGGGGTTCATCGAAGTGCACAGCGAGCCGGGCAAGGGCACGGTGATTGACATCTATCTGCCGCTGGGAGGGCAGCAGCAATGACCCTGTGGGAGAAGACGCTGCGCGTCATTGGTGTAAGCGTGCTGCTGCTGGTGTCGGTGCTGTATCTGCTGCAGCGGGCCGTGCTGCGGCGCGATTTCAGCCGGCTCGAGCGCGAGAACCTGGAGGAACGCCTGCAGACAGCGCGCTATGTGGTGGACCTGGAGCTGGAGCACCTGCAACTGCTTTCTGGCGACTGGGCCCTCTGGGACGATATGTACGCATTCGCCGCCGACGGCAATGCCGAGTTCCTGGCCGCGAACCTGCCCGACCGGTCACTCGAGGTCGCCGGCCTCAACCTGATGGTGATTGTCGATGCGGCGGGGCGGGTGCTCTATGCCCGCGGTTTCGATCCGCTGCACGGCGGGATGTTCGACCTGCCAGAAGTGGATGTGGCCGGCTCTGGCCCGCTGGCGCCGCTGCTGGGGCCGGCGGACGAGGGCGGCCGCAGCGGTCTGGTGATGCTACAATCCGGCGCCATGCTGGCCGCCAGCCGCTCGATCCTGACCAGCCTGGGCCAGGGGCCGGCGCGGGGGACGGTCGTCGTGGGGCGCCTGCTCGAGGAGCGGGCGCGCGAGGGGCTGAGCGAAATTGCCCGGCTGCCCTTGAGGCTGCGCAACGCCAGCGACGAGAGCCTGACCGCCGATGAGAGGGCCAGGCTGGCAGCACTGGCGCCGGGACAGTCCACGTGGATTGAATCGCGCTCGGGCAGCATCTATGCCGGGCATCTGTTGCTGCGCGATATGGCCGGCCAGCCGGCGGTGGTGGTGACGCTGGAGCCATCGACCGATGCGTACAACTATGGCCAGGTGACTTTTTATGCGCTGGGCACCATGCTGGTTGTGGGCGCGCTGGGCCTGTTCTTGGCGGTCCTGCTGGGCATTGAGGTGACGGTGCTCTCGCGCATCAATGCGCTGCGCCGGCAGGTGGCGGTGGTGAGCAGCTCGGCCGACCCGACGTTGCGGGTCAAGCTGGACGGCCGCGATGAGGTGGCCGACCTGGCTCAGAGCATCAACGTCTTGCTGGCCGGGTTGGAGGAGGCGCACCGCTCGTTCGCCGCCCAGCAGCAGGAGCTGCGCGAGTCGGAGCGGCGCTACCGCACCATCTTTGAGACAGCCGGCACGGCCAACGTCATTCTCGACGAGGATGGAACCGTGCTGCTGGTGAATCCCGAGTTTGAGCGCCTCTATGGCTACAGCAGGGAAGAGTTGGAAGGCAAACGCAAATGGTCCGAGTTCGTCCAACCGTCGGACGTGCAGCGGATGAGGGAATACCAGCTGCGGCGGCTGCGGGAGCCCTCTGCGGCGCCGCGGTCCTACGAGTACAAGGGCTATGACCGGCAGGGCAACTTGAGAGATGTCCTGCTGACAGCAGCGGTCATTCCCGGCACGCGGCGCACTCTGGCCAACCTGCTGGACATTACCGAACGCAAGCGCATCGAGGAGGAGCTGCGGCGGCTCAAGGATTTCAACGAAGGCATTGTCGAAGGGATGGCCGAAGGTTTGGTGCTGGAGGACAGCGAAGGTAGAATTACGTTTGTCAACCGCGCCCTGGAAACGATGCTGGGCTATCAGCGGGCCGAGCTCATCGGCTGGAGCTGGACGCAACTGGTGGCTCCGGACCACATCGAGTCGATCCGCGCCAGGATGGCCGGCCGCAGGGAGGGCGCGAGCGAGGTCTACGAGTCGTACTTCCTGGACAAGGCCGGCCGGCAGGTGCCGGTGCTGATCAGCGCGCGGGCGCTGATGGAGGGGGGGCGCTACCACGGTTCGCTGTCGGCCATCACCGATATGCGCGAGCGGGAGCAGCTCGAGGAGCAGCTCAGGCAGGCGCAAAAGCTCGAGATGCTGGGCGTAATTGCCGGCGGCGTGGCGCACAGCTTTAACAACCTGCTCACGGTGATTCGCGGCAACGCGCAGCTCGTTCTGGCCGAAGAGGGACTGACCGAGCAGCTCCGCCACGACCTGGAGGTGATCGACGGGGCGGCTCAGCGGGGGGCGCTGCTCACGCAGCAGTTGCTGACCTTTAGCCGGCGGCGTGTGCTGCAGCCGGTGGCGACGGACCTCAACCGGCTCGTGCGCGATTTCGTGCAGCTCATCGGGCCGGTGCTGGGCGGCGACATCACCGTGCAGACCGGGCTGGCCACAGCAGCGCTGCCGGTGCTGGCCGATGCCAGTGCGGTGGAGCAGGTGCTGATGAACCTCTCGGTCAATGCGCGCGACGCGATGCCCGACGGCGGCACCTTGACCTTTGAGACGGCCGCCGTGAGCCTGCCCGCAGGGGCAGCAGAGTGCCGGCCGGCAGTGCCGCCGGGGGACTATGTGCGGGTGAGTGTCACCGATACGGGCCAGGGAATGGGTCCGGACGTGATCGCCCACCTGTTTGAGCCGTTCTACAGCACCAAAGAGGTAGGCCGGGGCACGGGGCTGGGCCTGTCCGTGGCCTATGGCATTGTGCAGCAGCACCAGGGCTGCATCGAGGTGCAGAGTGCGCCGGGGCAGGGCGCCCGGTTCGACATCTACTTTCCCGCACGCGCTGCCGACCAGCCGCGCAAGCAGGAAGGGTAAGGGACCGCCGCGCGCCCCTCGCGGGCGGTAACGGGCCAGGGGCTGAAACGCGTCCTGAGCCAAGTCGCGGAGGAGATGAAATGGATCCCACCAGGCGAATTCTCATCGTGGACCACGAGCCCAAGTCGACCCTGGATATGGAGCGGGCCCTGACCTCGGCCGGGCACGAGGTGACCCTGACCGAGTCGGGCAAGGACGGCCTGCGCCTCGCGCGCGAGACCGTGCCCCACCTGATCCTGGTCGACGTAGCGCTGACCGACATCAGCGGCATTGACCTGGTCAAGCTGGTGCGCCACGAAGAGTCGCTCGAGCGCAGCTATGTGGTGCTGCTGGTGCGCGAAGAGGTGCCGGCGGCCATTCAGGCGCGCGCTCTGGAGAGCGGCGCCGACGCGGTGGTCCAGAGAACCTTCCTCACCCGCGATTTTGTCTCGCGCATCGAGGCCCTGCTGCGCCGGCAGAGGACGCAGGACGACCTGTGGTATGCCGTGCGCGACCTGCGCAAGACCTTTGACGCCATCTCCGACGCGGTGTACCTGGTAGACCTCGACCACCGCATTATCGAGTGCAACCAGGCGCTGGTGGAGATGCTGGGTGTGCCGCGCGGCGAGATCATTGGCGCCAGATGCTACGAGCTGATGCACCGCAGCAGCAAACCCATCCTGGCCTGCCTCGGCGAAAGGGTCACCTACACCCACCGCCGCGAGACCTGGGAGGCACCGGGGCTGGACGGCCGGTGGCAGCAGGTGGACGTGGACCCCCTGGTCGATGACAACAACAAGGTCGTTGGCAGCGTGCACGTGCTGCGCGATATCACCGACCGGCGGCGCATTGACGAGGCTCTGCGCGCCGCGCAGGAAGACCTCAAGAAGCGCAACGAAGTCGAAGACGGCTTGAAGCGCCGCCAGAGCGAGCTCGAGCAGCAACTGGCGATGGGCCGCACGGCGCTGGCCCAGGCTCATCAGCACAGCGAGGACGTGCTGGCGGCGGCGCAGGAGCAGGTGCGACTGGCGCAGAACGAAGTGGCCGAGCAGCGCCGCCAGAAGATGGCCGGGCTGCGGCGCTTTGCCGCCGGAGTGGCCAAAGAGTTCGAAAAGCGCCTGGCCGAGGTGCTGGGCGGCATCGAGATCACCCTGGGGCGGCTGCAGCCGACGCAGACATTCTACAACGAGCTGCTGGCGGTCAAGCAGGGGCTGGAAGGCGCGCTGTACCTGGTGCGGCAGTTGCGGGCTTTTGCCGCGGTCGAGCTGCTCGAGCCGCAGATCTTTTACGTGAATGAGGCCCTGCGGGCGATGGAACCGCGCCTGCAGCGGCTGCTGGGCAAGCGCATCGGGCCAGAACTCGAGCTGGCGCCCGGCCTGAGGCCGGTGCTGGCCGACCCGCTGGGCTTTGAGGAGATTGTGCTGAACCTGGCCACCCACGTGCGCGCCAGCACGCCGGCCGTCGGTACGCTGCGGCTGATCACCTCTGCGGCCACGCTGAGCGAGGCCGACTGCGCCGCCCATCCCGACGCCAGGGCGGGCGAGTACGTGCTCTTGAGCGTGTCCCAGGTGAGCGACGAGCCGGCCCTGCCGGCCCTGGCCTACCTCTTTGAACCCCTGCCGGCCACGACGGGCAATCAGGGCAATATGGCCCTCACCGCGGCGGAGGGTATGGTGCACCAGCTCGGCGGATTCCTGCTGGTGGCCCAGGGCGGCACGCGCTGGGACGTGTACCTGCCGGCGCAGATGGATCAGCCGCCCGAAACGGCGCCGGAGCCGGCCGCTGCCCCCGCACCGGTCGAGGCGACCCCCGAGGCAGGCGAGCCCAACTGGCCGGCCGCGATGGCTGAGGCGGCCGCCGCATCGCCACGAAATGAGCCCGCCGCCGAGGTGCCACGAAGCGATAGTACTGCCGAACCGTCGCCGGCCGCTGCGCCTGCGCCGGAGGCGGAGCCAGCCGCAGACGCCGCGGCGAGCAAAGCCACGGTGAGGGAAGCGGGACCGGCAGTTGGTTCGGCGGAGATGATCGGCGCTGCGCCAGGCGGCGAGCCAGCGCCGGCGCAGACGGTCGAACCAGAGCCGCTGCCGGAGACGGCCGGGGTGGCTGCAGCAGAGCCAGCCCCTGAGGTCCCTGCGCCCACCACCGAGTCCGCGGCCACGGCGAGCGCTGAGAACGAACACGAGCTGCCGGCGTTCCTCTCGGAGGAAGATGTGCCGTCTCCGCTGGAGACAGAGCCGCCGGGCGGCATTGGTGCCCGGCTGAGGGCCAGGCTGCGCCGCAAGGCGGCCCCGCAGCAGGACGCGGCTGCTGAAGAACCTGCAGCGCCCAGGAACTAGGCGATGAGATACTCACCCAAGCTGGCTGAAGCCTGGGAGCATTTTGACCGGGGCGACTATTCTGGCGCCGTGGCCGAGGCCCGTATCAAGTGGCGGGCACTCTATCCGGACGACGGCGCCTCGGAGGGGTGGCTTCTGCTGGGTCTGGCTCTCGATGCCATCGAGTGGTACGATGAGGCCGTGGAGTGCCTGACCGTGCTGTGCAAGGGCAGCGAGCTCGCTGACAACTGGTGTCATCTGGCTGTGGCCACGCTGCACGCCGGCAAGCGCAAGCTGAGCGAAGAGGCATTTGAGCAGGTGCGATTGTGCCACCAGGTGTCGCGCTATGCACAGCGGCCGGGGCTCTTCTGGCACCTGTTTGCCTATGCCCACGCCCTGCTCGAGGCGGGCGACCTTCCGGGCACGCGCGCCCTGCTGGATGAAATTGGCGACGGAATGCGCCGCCTGCCGAACGTCGAGCCGGCACTGCTGGTGGCACGGGGCATGCCCACGTTCCCCGGCTTGTTGGAGCTAGCGGTGCGCCATTTTCGTGCTGCCTGCACGCCGGATGCGGGTACGGCCTGGCTGCAGGCCCTGGGCGAGGGAGTGGATGCCGAGAGCGGGCGGCAGGTGGCCCGCGCGATGAAGGAGCTGCGTGACACAGACGGATGTCAGGCGTAGCGGAGGCGCGCGCCTCTGGACCCGCGACTATGCGCTGGTGCTGGGCTCGACGCTGCTGGTGTGGGCAAGCTATTATGGGCTGATGGTGGTCATGCCGCTCTATGCTACAAAGGTGCTGGGCGGCAACAGGGCGCAGGTGGGGCTGCTCTCGAGCATTCTGGCTCTGTCCTCTGTTCCGGCGCGGCTGGCCGGCGGCTGGGCCTGCGACCGCTGGGGACGGCGGCCGGTGCAGCTCGCCTTTCTGGCGTTGTTCGTGCTGGCGGCGTTCAGCTATCCTCTGGCCGCCACTTTTCCCCTGCTGCTCCTGCTGCGCTTTTTGCACGGCGTTCCCTTTGGCGGGGGCACCACGGCGTGTATGACCGTTGGCTCGGACCTGGTGCCGGCCGAAAGGCGGGGCGAAGGGATGGGCTATTATGCCGCCTCGCAGGTTATGGCCTATGCCGTGGGTCCGCCCCTGGCCTTTTTCGTGCTGGCCCGCAGCGGCTTTGACGGGTTCTTTACCGTGGCCGGGCTGCTGGCAGCGGGGTCGCTGCTGCTGGGCTGGCTCATCCACCATCCCCGCGTGAGCGACCCGACGGCGCGTTTTCGGCTCTCGGCGGTGCTCGAAAAGCGCGTGCTGTGGATGTCGCTGATGGGGCTGTTCATCGCGCTGGGCTACAGCGGACTGGTCACTTTTGCCACCCTTTATGCCGGGCAGGTAGGGGTGTCCAATGCGGGGCCGTTCTTCACCCTTTACGCGCTGAGCGTGCTGGCGGTGCGCCCGCTGGTCGGCAAGCTCTTTGACCGGCACGGGCCGAGCCTGCCGGTGCTGGCCGGGCTGGCGGGGATGATGGCCGGGTTTGTACTGTTGACCTGCTGGCGCAGTCCGCTGGGTTTTCACCTGTCGGCCGTGCTGTACGGGCTGGCCTACGGCGCCTGCTTTCCTTCGATCCAGGCCATGGCCGTGGGGGTGGTAGAGCCGGAGCGGCGCGGAGCGGCCGGTGCCACGCTCTTTGCCATTTTTGACGTGGGCATGACCATTGGGCCTTATGCCAATGGCCTGCTGGCCGACACGCGCGGAGGGTATCCGCTGGTGTTTCTGACCGGCGCGGCAGTGCTGGTGGTGGCGGTGCTGCTGTATCTCACGCGCGTGCGGGCCGAGTACGAGGCGCAGCGGAGATAAGGAGGGTCCAGCGGCAGGGATCGGGCGTCGCCAGCCGGCGCGTCCCGCTGCGGCCAGATTGCTCTGCGCGAAGCGCAAGGGCGAGAGCGCCCTTGATGTGAGGTGTTCCAGTGTTGTCTCCTCGGTATGCTGCGGTGCTGGTCCTCTCTCTGGCGCTGCTGGTGATGCCGTCTCCCCGGGCTAACACCGCTGTTGCGGCCACAGTCAGCGACGTGTTGACGCCGCTCGGCCAGGTCGGCGGGCCGGTGAGCGCGGTAGCCGTGCAAGGCGACGCGGCCTCCGGCGCGTTGTATGCCTACTTGGGCGTGGGGCCGCGGCTGGTGGTGCTGGACGTATCCGACCCCACCAACTCCGTCGAACTCGGCAGCACTGCACCCTTTCCCTCCTTCGTCGAAGACATCGCCGTCCACGGCACGTTGGCCTACCTCGTTGCGGGCGACGCTGGGCTGCGCATCATCGATGTCTCCAACCCGGCGCTGCCACGGGAGGTGGGCGCCTGGGATTCCCCCGGCTACGCCGAGGGCGTGGCCATCTCTGGTACCCTGATCTGCCTGGCGGATGGACCGAACGGCCTGCAGGTGCTGGATGTCTCTGACCCTTCGGCCCCCCTGCGACTGAACAGCGCGTTCGAAACTCATTTTGCGTTTGACGTGCTGTGGCACGACGGACTGGCCTATGTCGCGGCGGGCGGCTCGGGGCTGCTGGTGGTGGACCTGCGCAACCCGACGCTGCCGGTGGAGGTCGGCCAGGTCGATACCCCGGGCAATGCCTACGGGGTAGCAGGCGACCCGGAGTGGAACCCCCACATCTATGTGGCTGACGGCTGGGGCGGGCTGGTCGTGCTGGACATAACGCGGCCGACTGAGCCGCTGATCCTGTCGCGCCTGGCTATGCCTGGCTGGGCGCTCGACGTAACGGTGGAGGGTGGCCTGGCCTACGTCGCCGATGGTGCCTTTGGCCTGCGGGTGATCGACCTGCAGGATGCCGGGCAACCGCGGGAGGTCGGCGCGTGGACCGGGGCTGACCTGGCGCGGCGGCTGGCGGTGAGCGGGTCCACGGTGCTGCTGGCCGACACGGGCCTGGGCCTGCACCTGATGGACGTCCACGACCCGTCGGCCATCACCGAGCAGGGGGTCTACTCGCCCATTGCCGATGCGCGGCAGGTGGCCGTCAAGGGGAACCTCGCAACCGTGGCCTCTGGTTTCCAGGGGTTCCGGCTGGTGGACGTGAGCCAGCCGACCTCGCCGCTGGAGGTAGGCTCCTTCGACTGCGCTGGTGCCTTTGCCATGGGCACCGCCCTCCACGGCACGGTGGCTTTTGTTGGCACCACGCTGCAGCGACCGCACGACAAGATCGAGCTGCGGGTGATCGATGTGACCGAGCCAGCCTCGCCGACGCTGCTGGCCGCGTGGGATGCTCCCGCGGATTTTGGCCCCTTCCGCGAGATGGTCGTTCAGGACGGCCGGCTCTATGTGGCGGAGGAGGCAGGCCTGGGCGTGGTCGATGTGTCGGACCCGGCGCACCCGGCCGCCCTGGGCCACCTGTGGTTTGATCTGGAGCGCAAGATGGCCACGGTGGGTGTGGCGGTGCAGGGCCAGTACGCCTATGTCGCCTACGCCGCCTACGGGCTGCGCGTGGTCGATGTGTCCAGGCCGGCCGACCTGCACATTGTCGGCTCGGTGCTGCCGCAGGGGGGCTGTGCGGGAGTGGCGGTGGCGGGCGACCGGGCCTATTGCGTCAGTGGGTTCGATGGCCTCGCGGTGATCGACGTGAGCCAGCCGACGTCGCCCACGGTGCTGGGGCGGGTGGACACCCCGGGCTATGCCACGGCGGTGACTCTGGCCGGTGAGCTGGCCCTGGTGTCCGACGGCGGCGGGGGACTGGTCGTGGTCGACGTGGCGGATGGGCATAACCCGCGGGT
>MWCV01000027.1 GCA_002070215.1 Chloroflexi bacterium ADurb.Bin180
TAGCGCTCGTCAATGGTCATCTGTTCGTCTTCCGGCATGGTCCCCTCGGTGACATTATCATTTGAGTGAACCATAGCATCCTAGTGACATTTTAGCTGATAGAATACGAGCACTTGCATTCTGGCCGCATTTGTCCTATACTGAAGGCAGTTCCATAGCAGTGCGTCTCCGACCCAACGTCCCTCTGGACGAGAATGCCCGTGGGCGTTGGGCGACAGGGTATGGTGGGAAACCGCCATGCCTCCCGTGTCTGGAAAGGAGATTGCCCCTGGCCTTGCGCGCGGCGTCTCCTATTGCAGAACGCCGCGTTTTGTTTTGCCTCCGGGCGGGCAACACCGCGAGCGTGATCTTGCTCAACCGGCGACAGGGCCCGCTGAGGCAGCGGGACAGGCCGGTAGGAAAGGCGAAAGGAGGTGGCTGGCAGAACAGTCTATGGCATCCGCAGGTGAACGGCCAGTGCAAGGACGCAGGATCGTTTGCGTTCGGAACCAGACTACCACCAAAGGAGCAATGAATGCTGAAAAAGAAGCTAATCGTCAACGGGATGCCGCGGAATCTGGTTGTGGACCCGGAGGCCAGTCTCGCTGAGGTACTGCGCAACCAGTTATTCCTCCTGGGCACCAAGATCGGTTGCGGCACCGCGATGTGCGGCGCGTGCAACGTGATCCTCGACGGCAAATTGATGCGCTCGTGCGTCGTCAAGATGTCCGCTGTGCCGGACGAGGCCCAGATCACCACGGTCGAGGGCATCGGACAGCCCGGCAACCTGCACCCCATTCAGGCCGCTCTGGTGGCCCATGGCGCCCCGCAGTGCGGCTACTGCATGTCGGGCATGGTCGTCTCGGCCAAAGCCTTTCTGGATGAGAACAAGAATCCCACGCGTCAGCAGGTGCGCGACTGGCTGACCAAGTACCACAACGCCTGCCGCTGCAACGGTTACAAGCCCATCGTCGATTCGGTGATGGATGCGGCCAAAATCCTGCGCGGTGAACTGACCGTCAAAAAGCTCGAATTCAAACTGCCCAAGGATGGCCGCATCTGGGGCAGCAAGTACCCCCGCCCCTCGGCCATCGCCAAGGTAACCGGCACCTTTGATTACGGTGCCGACGCCGGCGCCAAGCTGCCGCCCGATACGCTGCAGTTGGCCCTGGTACAGGCCAAGGTTTCCCATGCCAACATCAAGGGCATTGACACCTCCGAAGCGGAAAAGATGCCCGGCGTGTTCAGAGTACTGACCCACAAGGACGTCAAGGGCAAGAACCGCATCACCGGCCTGATCACCTTCCCGACCAACAAGGGCGACGGCTGGGACCGCCCGATCCTGTGCGACAAGAAGGTGTTCCAGCTCGGCGACGCCATCGCCATCGTCTGCGCCGATACAGAGGCCCACGCCCGGGCCGCGGCCGACAAGGTGAAGGTGGATCTGGAAGTGCTGCCCGCTTACCTGAGTGCCCCCGCGGCGATGGCCGAAGATGCGCTGGAGATCCATCCCGGCACGCCCAACGTCTACTTTGAGCTGCCCATCGTCAAGGGCGCGGATACCGCGCCGCTGATGAAGAAGGCGGCCTACGTTGTGGAGGACGAGTTCTATCTGCAGCGGCAGCCGCACCTGACCATCGAGCCGGACGTGGGCTTCGCCTATATGGACGAAGAGGGCCGCCTGACCATCCACTCCAAGAGCATCGGTATTCACCTGCACCATGCCATGATCCAGGCCGGGCTCGGCATTCCGGCGGACAAGCTGCGCCTGGTGCAGAACGGAGCCGGCGGCACCTTTGGTTACAAGTTCAGCCCCACGATGGAAGCGCTGCTGGGCGTGGCCTGCATGGCCACGAACCGGCCGGTGTTCCTCAAGTACAACTACTACCAGCACATCACCTACACCGGCAAGCGTTCTCCGTTCTGGATGAAGATCAAGATGGGTGCCGACAAGAAGGGCAAGCTCATCGCCATGGAGACGGACTGGACCGTGGACCACGGGCCCTACTCCGAGTTTGGCGACCTGCTGACCCTGCGCGGCGCGCAGTACATGGGTGCTGGCTACAACATCCCGAACATCCGCGGCACGGGCCGCACCGTGGCCACCAACCATGCCTGGGGCTCGGCGTTCCGCTCCTACGGTTCACCGCAGGCCTTCCTGGCCAGCGAGAGCCTGATGGACGAACTGGCGGAAAAGATCGGTATGGATCCGCTGGAACTGCGCTACCTCAACGTCTACCGCAAGGGCGATACCACCCCCACCGGCCAGACGCCCGAGGTGCTCTCGTTCCCCAAGATGATCGAAAAGCTGCGCCCGGCCTACAAAGCCGCCCTGGCCAAGGCCAAGAAAGAGTCCACCGCCGAGGTCAAGAAGGGCGTTGGCGTATCCGTCGGCATCTATGGCTGCGGTCTGGACGGCGTCGACTCGTCCGAGGTGTTTGTGGAGCTGACCAAGGAGGGAGTGACCGTCGGTGCCAGTTGGGAGGATCACGGCCAGGGCGCGGACATGGGTCTCCTGGGCACGGCGCACGAGGCCCTGCGGCCCCTGGGGCTCAAGCCGGAACAGATCAAGCTGGTGATGAACGACACGGCGATCACGCCCAACAGCGGTCCGTCTGGCGGCAGCCGGCAGCAGGTGGTCACTGGCAACGCCATCAAGAATGGCGCCGAGGCCCTGCTCGCGGCGATGAAGAAAAAGAGCGGCAAGTACCGCACCTACGAGGAGATGGTCAAAGCCAAACTGCCTCTGCGCTATGCCGGCAAGTGGGCTGCTTCAATGAACGCCGGCTGCGACCTGCAGACTTCGCAGGGCAAGCCGTTCGCGGTGTATATGTACGGTGTGTTCATGGCCGAAGTGGCCGTGGAGGTCAAGACCGGCAAGGTGACGGTCGAGGGGATGACCCTGGTCGCCGATGTCGGCAAGATCAATAACCGGCTCGTCGTCGATGGTCAGATCTATGGCGGCATCGCCCAGGGCATCGGCCTGGCCCTCAAGGAAGACTTTGAGGACCTGACGAAGGACGTCAACATCAAGGCCTGCGGCATTCCTTACGCCAACGACATCCCCGACAAGCTCGATATCCTCTACGTCGAAACACCGCGACCGAACGGCCCGTTTGGCGCGGCCGGGGTTGGCGAGCTGCCCCTGACCTCGCCGCACGTTTCGATCATGAACGCCATCAACAACGCCTGCGGGGTGCGCATCAAGCACCTGCCGGCGCGCCCGGAGAAGGTACTGGCCGCCCTCAAGGCCAAGAAGTAGTCTTCCTTCTCCAGTTCGCCAATGCGGGCGGGTGAGGCCATTCTCACCCGCCCGCATCCACAGGAGCGTAGATGGAACAGCACAAGCTGCGCGAACTCGAGGCAATGTGCATCCAGGAGGCCCCGCCGGCCTGTACTGCGGCCTGCCCGCTGCACGTGGATGTGCGCGGCATGATTCTGGAGCTGCGCCGGGGGGATCTGGACGCAGCGCTCAGAATCGTGCGCAAAGCGCTGCCCTTCCCGGGCATCATCGGGCGAACCTGTGCCGCTCCCTGTACCTCTGCCTGCCGACGTAACGAGGCGGGGGAGGCGCTCGCCATCC
Organism: Chloroflexi bacterium ADurb.Bin180; assembly: GCA_002070215.1. Classification (NCBI taxonomy): domain Bacteria; kingdom Bacillati; phylum Chloroflexota; species Chloroflexi bacterium ADurb.Bin180. The sequence continues at coordinate 3,563 of MWCV01000027.1, forward strand.
GGGCACTGGAGCGCGCCTGCGCCGACCTCGGTCGTCACAGTCCACCGGCGCTGCTGCCATCACGAGGGCAGCGCGTGGCAGTGGTGGGCGGGGGACCGGCCGGGTTGGTGGCGGCCTACGACCTGAGGCGCAAAGGCTATACAGTGGTGCTGCTGGAGGCGGAGGCTCATCTGGGGGGGCGCTGGCGAGACCTGCCCGAGCGGGAGCTGCCGCGAAGCGTGCTCGAAGGTGAGCTATCCGAGCTGGAGGGCCTGGGGGTCGAGGTGCGGCTGCGCTCGGCCGTGGCTGGTGGCGGGCTGGACGAACTGCGCGCCGAGTACGATGCGGTGATTCTGGCCATGGGTGGTTTGTCGAACGAGACGTTCGGGTTGGAAAGGACCCCCGACGGCCGCATTCGGGTGGATTCCGTTACCTGTGCTACCAGCCGTGAGGGAGTCTTTGCCGCCGGTAGCCTGGTGCTGGGCCAGGGCGAGGGCTCGGCCATCCAGTCGATGTGCGACGGACGGCGTGCGGCAACTACGGTGGATCGCTTTCTGCAGGGCGCGTCGCTTACCGCCTCACGTCAGGGAGAGGGCCCTTATCCCAGCCAGCTCTATGTGCGCACCGAGGGTTATGCGCCGCTGCCGGTGGTTGCGGCTGCCGATGCGCAGGCCGGCTACACGGCAGAAGAGGCCAGGCGCGAGGCAGAGCGCTGCTTTCCCTGCGCCTGTCTGGAGTGCGTCAAGGTGTGCGAATACCTGGCGCAGTACGAGAGCTATCCCCGCAAGTACGTACGTGAGATCTACAACAACTTGTCCATCGTCGCCGGCACTCGCCATTCGAACCAGTTCATCAACTCGTGCAGTCTGTGCGGGCTGTGTGGCGAGGTGTGCCCCAACCACCTGGATATGGCCACCGTGTGCCGCGAGGCGCGGGAGACCATGGTGGCGCAGGGGCGAATGCCGCCATCGGCGCACGATTTCGCTCTGCGCGACATGGCGTGGAGCAACAGCAGCCAGTTCTCCCTGGCACGCCACGCGCCGGGCACCACGAGCAGCGAGTATGTGTTCTTTCCCGGCTGTCAGCTCTGTGGCTCGGCCCCGGAGCAGGTTCGCCAGATGTACGGCCACCTGCGCGAGAGGCTGGGCAAGGTCGGTTTGATGCTGGGGTGCTGCGGCGCACCGGCGGAATGGGCCGGACGCCAAGATCTGCTGGCAGAGCAGGTGGCCCGCCTCTCTGCCGGGCACCAGTCGCTGGGGCAGCCGGAAGTGATCCTGGCCTGCTCGACCTGCTATCGTCTGTTCAAGAACCATCTGCCGGAGGCCAGGGTGCGCTCGCTGTGGGAGGTGCTGGACGAGGTAGGGCTGCCTGCTGGGGCTCGCGCGCCGCAGGACAAGGTGGCGCTGCATGACCCCTGCACCACGCGCCAGGAGCCGCAGATGCATCAGCACGTGCGCCACATTCTGCAGCAACTGGGCTGCCGGGTAGAGGAGCTGCCGCTCAGCCGCGAAAAGACCGAATGCTGCAGCTTTGGCGGCCAGATGTGGCTGGCCAACCGCGACCTGGCCAGGGCGGTGGTGCAGCGGAGAATCGCCGCCAGCGACACGGATTACATTACCTATTGCGCCGTGTGCCGCGATTTCTTTGCCGCGCAGGGCAAACCAACGCTGCACTTGCTCGACTTGCTGTACGGCAAGGATATCGCAGAACGGGCGCACCGCCCGGCGCCGGGCTGGTCGGACCGCCACGAGAACCGTGTGCGGCTCAAGCGCGCCATGCTCAAAGAATTGTGGGGAGAGGAAATGCCAGACCAGCCGTCCTACGAGTCGATTCGTTTGCTCATTTCGCCCGAGGTGCGCCAGCGAATGGAGGAGCGATTGATCCTGGTGGAGGACGTCCAGCAGGTCATCGAGCATGCCGAGCGCAGCGGCGCGCGCTTCCAGAACCGCCAGAGCGGCCACTATCTGGCCGGCCACAAGCCGGCTGCGGTGACCTACTGGGTCGAGTACAGCCCACTGCCCGCTTCAGGCCAGGACCAGGAGCCGCAGTTCGTGGTGCACAATGCCTACAGTCACCGTATGACGGTGGAATCGAGCCAGCCAGGATGAGTGAGAACCAGAAAGCAACTGCAACGCCAGAGTGGGTCTGCGTCCGCTGTGGAGTGCCGCTGGAGCCGGGCAAGGTCAACGTGGGCTATCTCGACAGCGCCTTTCCGGTGGACTTGCCGCGCTGTCCCCGGTGCGGGCAGGTGTTGATCGCGGAAGAGCTGGCGCTGGGCAAGATGGCCGACGTCGAGAAGCAGTTGGAAGACAAGTAGCAGTGGGCGTGGCCGGCTGGGAAGGGCTGCAGCGGCTCACCGGCGTGATGCGGCCGGGCGGGCTGGAGCTCACCGAACGGGCTCTGCGCGCCAGCCGACTGAGCGCCGGCTCGCGGGTGCTGGACGTGGGCTGCGGCGCCGGCGCCAGCCTGGCCCTGCTGGCGCAGTGGAACCTGGTCGGCGTGGGGGTGGACGTGATGCCGCTGGTGGGGCAGCCTGGCGCAGCAGGCGGCGCACCACGGTTAGTTCAGGCCGGGGGCCAGCGCTTGCCGCTGCGCGAGCGGTCGTTCGATGCGGTGCTGGCCGAGTGCAGTCTGTCGCTGATGCCGGTGCGAGGGGCACTGGCCGAGTTCGCCCGGGTGCTGCGGCCGGGAGGCCGGCTGCTCCTGAGCGACCTCTACCTGCGGCGACCCGAGCAAGCCCCAGCCCTGCGAGCCCTGGCGCTCGACGGCTGCCTGGCCGGTGCGAGGGGCAGGGACGAGTGGCTCTCTCTGCTTGGCGACGCGGGGTTTGCCGTGCTCGAGTGGGAGGATCACTCCGCCGCGCTGCGCCAAACGGTTGGACAGTGGATGATGGCCGGCGGTGCACCCGAGCAGCTCTGGTGCGGCGGGGCAAGTTGCTGCTCGCTCGATGCGGTGGAGCAAGTGCGGGCGGCGGTCGCGGCGGCACGGCCCGGGTACTATCTGCTGGTCGCTGCGTATCGGGGTGCGTCAGCCGTTCACGGGGAGGACCAATGAGCAACGATGCGGCGCGTATCGCCGAGTTGAGCCTGCAGGGATTCTGTTGCAGCCAGGTGCTGGCCCTGATGGGCCTGGAACTCATGGGCACCAGCAGCCCCGAGCTGGTGCGGGCAATGATGGGTCTGTGCGGCGGCATCGGCTCGTCCGGCGCCACCTGCGGGGCGCTCACCGGGGGAGTCTGTGTATTGCATCTGTTTGCCGGCAAGGGTGCGCCGGAGGAAAAGGTCGACTTTCAACTCGGCCTGATGACCAGTGAGCTGATCGAGTGGTTCACCGCCGAGTACACCGCCAGTTACGGCGGCATCCTGTGTCGTGAGATCCTGGCCGGTAACCCGATGCATCAGCGAACGCGCTGTCCGCAGTTGGTAGTAGCCACCTGGGAGAAGGTCAAAGAGATCCTGCTGGCCAACGGCTATCCCAGGGCGAGGGGGAGATGAACGGCGAAGAAACGCGGCTCGGTGAGACCGAGAGCGTTTGCCCGGAGTGCCTGCAACGGATTCCGGCGCGCCGGGTCGGCCGCGGAGGCGACGTGTTCCTGGTGCAGGAGTGCCCGGTCCACGGCCGCTTCGAGGCGGTGCTCTGGCGCGGCGAGCCGGATTATGCCTCCTGGATCAGACCCAAGACGCCCAGCTCGCCCAGGCAGCCGTTCACCGCAGTTGACCGCGGCTGCCCGCTGGATTGCGGGCTGTGCCCCGAGCACCGGCAGCATACCTGCACGGCGCTGCTGGAGGTGACGGGACGCTGCGACCTGGGCTGTGCCTACTGCTTTGCCAGCTCCGGCGGCGACGCGCCACCGGATCCTTCGCTGGAGGTGATCGCTGGCTGGTACGCCGCTCTGCTGCAAGCGGGCGGCCCGTACAACGTGCAGCTTTCCGGCGGCGAACCGTGCCAGCGCAACGACCTGGCCGGGATCGTGCGGCTGGGCAAGTCGATGGGATTTGGTTTCATCCAGCTCAACACCAATGGCCTGCGACTGGCCAGCGACCCTGACCTGGGGCGTGAGCTCAAAGACGCCGGTCTGTCATCGGTGTTTCTGCAGTTCGATGGCACCGAGGACGAGATCTACCGCGCGCTCCGTGGCCGGCCGCTGTGGGACATCAAGCGGGCCGCAGTGGAGCGCTGTGCCGAGCTGGAGCTCGGCGTGGTGTTGGTGCCCACACTGGTGCCGGGCGTGAACGTACACAACATTGGCCAGATCATTCGTTTCGCCCTGGCCCACCAGCCGGCAGTGCGGGGAGTGCATTTCCAGCCGGTGAGCTATTTCGGGCGATTTCCCCGCGGAGTGGACGACAGCCGCCGGGTGACCCTGCCCGAGGTAATGCGGGAGATCGAACGGCAGATGGATGGCCAGATGGCGGTGCGGGATTTCCGGCCGTCGGGGTGCGAGAACTCGCACTGCTCGTTCCACGCCGACTACCTTCCCCTACCGGATGGCCGGCTGTACTGCCTGCCGGCCAGGCCCGCGGCTGGCTGTGGCTGCTCACCGGAGCGGGCCGAGGAAGGAGCGGCGCGCACCCGCGCTGTGACCGCCAGACGTTGGTCCTTCCCCGCCGCTACGGCTGTCGAGTGCGGGGCGGAACCCGCGCCGGGGCCCGGGCTGGGCGAGTGGGAGGTGATTCTCCGTCAGGTCAAGACGCACACTCTGACCATATCGGCGATGGCCTTCCAGGACGCCTGGACGCTGGATCTCGAGCGCCTCAAGGATTGCTGCATCCACACGGTGCATCCGGATGGGCGCCTGATCCCGTTCTGTGCCTACAACCTTACCAGTGCCAGCGGCCAGCCGCTGTACCGCCGCGTGGAGCGGCACCAGTGAGAATCACCCCTCTGGACGCCTGGATCGCCGGCAAGGTCGGTCACCAAGGCGAGCTGCTGACCCGGTCGGCGATCCAGGCCTGGCAACTGAACAGGCTGCGGGAGACACTGGCGCTGGTGCGCGAGAAGAGCGCTTTTTATCGCGAGCACCTGTCGGCGGCTCCGACCGAGCTGGGCCGTCTCGACGACCTGGCGCAGTGCGGCTTTACCACACCAGAGGACATTGCCCGGGAAGGGCAGCGGATGCTGTGCGTATCACAGGGGGAGATCGAGCGGGTGGTGACGCTGGACAGCTCGGGCACCACCGGCGCGGCCAAGCGCCTCTATTTCACCCGGGAGGATCAGGAGCTGACCATCGACTTTTTCCGGGTGGGAATGTCGACCCTGGTGGAGCCGGGCGACAGGGTGCTGATCCTGCTGCCCTGCGAGCGGCCGGGCAGTGTGGGCGACCTGCTGGCCAAAGGCCTGGAGCGCCAGCGTGCCTGCCCGCTCAAGCACGGGCCGGTGCGTGACCTGGCCGAGACGCTCCAGTTGCTGGCGCAGGAGAAGGTGGATGCGCTGGTGGGCGTGCCGGTGCAGGTGCTGGCGCTGGCGCGTCAGCGGAACGACCAGGCGCGGCGCGCCCTGCGCCTCCAGAGCGCACTGCTCTCGACGGACTATCTGCCGCCTGCCATCGCCGTGGCGCTGGAAGAGGCCTGGGGCTGCCGCGTGTTCGATCACTATGGCATGACCGAGATGGGTCTGGGCGGCGGGGTGCAGTGCGAGGCCAGGCGCGGCTATCACCTGCGCGAAGCAGACCTGTACGTGGAGGTCGTCGACCCGGCCACGGGCCGCGAGGTGCCAGAGGGGGAATACGGTGAGGTGGTCTTTACCACGCTCACCAGGCGCGGGATGCCCCTGATCCGCTACCGCACCGGCGACCTGAGCCGCTTCATTCCCGAACGGTGTGCCTGCGGCACGGCGCTCAGGAGCCTCGAGCCGGTCCGTCAGCGCCTGTCCGGTCGCGCCGCGCTGGGCGCGAGCCTGACCCTGTCCCAGGCCGACCTGGACGATGCGCTGTTTCCGTTCGCGGAGGTTCTGGATGTGCGGGCAGAGCTCTCGCACCAGGGCGACCGCGACCACCTGTCGGTGCTGGTGCGAACGGTACCCGGCGCCGGCAATGCTCTGCGGCCGCGGCTCAAAGCGGCATTGTGGTCGGTGCCCGCACTGGCCGAGGCGCAGAGCAGGGGAGTGCTGGACCTGGCCTTGCAGGTCGATGCGTCGGGATACGCTCCGCCGCTCAGTGCGGCCAAGCGGGCGATCAAAGACACGAGAGGCCCAACTGGAATGAGCAAAAGCGAGCAGTGCCTGAGCCGGGCAGGTTCTTGCCGCTGATTCGACAGCCGCACCCGGCAATCAGAATGAAAGGAGAAAGACAATGGATCGCCGAAGAATGTTGAGATGGATGCTGGCCGTTCTGCTGCTGGGAGTGTTGGCTCAGGCCTGCCGGCCCGAGCCGACGCCGACGCCGGTGCCCACGCCCACGCCGCGGCCCACCGCCACGCCGACGCCGCTGCCGCCGCCAACGCCGACGCCCGTGCCTACCCCGGAGAGCATCAAGATCACCGACTCGCTGGGCAACACGGTCGAGTTCAAGACGCTCCCGCAGCACATTGTCATCGCCGGCAAGAACCCGCTGCCCGTGGTCGAGAACCTGTTCCTCTATCCGGAAGCGAACGAGCGACTGGCAGGTTATGCGATGGGCGGGAAGCAGAATCCGGCCACTTTCTTGTCGCTGATGCACCCGACATTCAAGGACAAGCCGACCCTGCAGACCGGCGCCACGGCAGAGCAGATCACTGCCCTGCAGCCAGATGCGGTGGTGATGAAGAGCCTGAACTATGAGGCCCTCGGCAAGCCGCTGCAGGCGCTGGGTATCCCGGTGATCGCCCTCGACCTGGAGACGCCAGAGCAGTTCACCCACGACCACGTGATCCTGGGAGAGTTGTTCGGGAATCCGACGCGCAGTCAGGACATCCTGGCCTACTACGAGGCCAAGCTGGCGCCAGTGGCTCAGGCCACCGAGGGGCTCAAGCCAGAAGAAAAGCCTACCGTGCTGCTGATGCAGTACAGCCTGAGCGGCGGGGAAGTCGCCGTGAGCGTTCCTCCGGGGTCCTGGCTCCAGACGCTGATGGTCGAGCTGTCCGGCGGAAACCCGGTGTGGAAGGACACGGTCAGTGGCAGCGGCTGGGCTGTGGTCAACCTGGAGCAGATCGCGGCCTGGGATCCGGAGGTCATGCTGGTGGTGGACTATACCGCTAACCCGAAAGAGGCGGTGGCCAAGCTCAAGGCCGACGCGCGCTGGCAGGAGCTCAAGGCGGTGAAAGAAAACCGCATCTATGGCTTTGCTGGCGACTTTTTCAGCTGGGACCAGCCGGATCCGCGCTGGATTCTCGGAGTCAACTGGTTGGCGGCCAAACTGCACCCGGAGAAGTTCCCTGGATTTGACCTGACGCAGATGGTCACCGAGTTCTTTGTGCAGATGTACGGCATGAGCGAGTCGCAGGTGCAATCTGGGGTTCTACCTAAACTGACCGGCGACGTGAAGTGAGCCGGTCCCATCAAGTGGGGATGGCGCAGGGTCGTTCCGCGGCCCGCGGGGGCGCTGCCGGGGGTGTCTCGAGCCGCAAGAGCCGGGATCTGCTTCTGCTGCTGATTCTGCTCGTGGTGATGGGGGCGTCGCTGCTGATCGGGCGGTACCCGGCGCCGTACTGGATGACGCCGGCCCGCCTGGCCCGGGATCCACTGGCGCAGCGATTGGTGCTGACGCTGCGACTGCCGCGGCTGATCAGCGCCTGCCTGCTGGGCATGGTCTTGTCGGCCTGCGGCACGGTGCTGCAGATGATCTTTCGCAATCCCCTGGTCGAGCCGGGCTTTCTGGGGGTATCGCAGGGCGCTGCCTTTGGTGCAGCCCTGGCGATCATCTTCCTGGGAAGGGGAGCCCTCATCGTGGAGGGCTCCGCGGCTCTTTTTGCCTGCCTGGGGCTGATCATCACTTACAGTCTGGCCAAACGCACTCGGTTCGGCGGCTGGATCCTGCGCCTGGTGATGTCGGGCATCGTGGTGTCGGCACTCTTCTCGGCCGGCGTGGGTGTGCTCAAGTACATGGCCGACCCGCTGACCCAGTTGCAGGACATTGTGTTCTGGATGATGGGCGGGCTGTGGAGCGTGCAGTGGGAGGACGTAGGATACCTGCTGCCGGTGGCCGTGATCGGGCTGACCATCGTCTACCTGATGCGCTGGCGGCTGAACCTGCTGTCGCTGGATGACGACACCAGCTTTTCGCTGGGAGCTGCTCCGGGCAGGGAACGGGCACTGATCCTGGCCGCAGCGGTGGGGGCCACCGCGGCCGCCGTGTCTGTTGCCGGCATCGTGGGCTGGGTGGGACTGCTGATTCCGCACATAGCGCGGCGGATCAGCGGAGCCGACGCGCAGGCCTCGGTGCCCACTTCGATCCTGTTGGGGGGCGTGTTCGCCGTGCTGTGCGACGACCTGGCGCGCACGCTGATGACCGGCGAGATCCCGCTGGGCATCCTCACTTCGCTGCTGGGCGGGCTGCTCTTTTTGTGGCTGATGGTGGCTGGCGAGCTGAGGGTGCAACGATGAGCCAGGCACCGGCGGTGAGCCTCTCAGAGGTAAGCTTTGGCTACGGAGCGAGCCCCAGGCCGGCGCTCAGCCAGGTCTCGCTCGAGATACCGGCGGGGCGCATCACGGCCATCCTGGGGCCGAACGGGTCCGGCAAGACCACGCTGCTGCGGCTGCTGCTGGGCGTTCTCCAGCCGGTCGGGGGGCAGATCCTGCTGGGCGGGCGGGCCCGGTCGGCCTACTCGCGGGCCGAACAGAGTCGTCTGGTGGGCCTGGTGCCGCAGAGCGAGCACGTGCCTTTCGACTTTACGGTGTTGGAGTACGTCCTGCTGGGGCGGGCGCCCTACCTGGGGCCGCTGGACCTGCCCGGCCCTGAGGATCGAGCCATCGCACGAGAGGCACTGGAGATGGTGGGCATCGGCCATCTGGCAGAGCGGGCGGTGCCCAACCTGAGCGGAGGCGAGCGGCAGTTGGCCACCATCGCCCGCACGCTGGCCCAGGCGCCGGCCATGCTGCTGCTGGATGAGCCAACGGCTCATCTGGACCTGGGCAACCAGAGCCGTTTGCTCCAGATCATGCGCGACCTGCGCGACGCGGGCGGGACGCTGCTGGTGACCACTCATGACCCGGACCTGGCCGCCAGCGTGGCCGACCTGACCGTGCTGATGAAGGGTGGCCAGGTGCTTTGCGCCGGTCAGACGGAGGCGGTGCTCACTGCCGAGTGGCTGACGCGAGTGTACGAGACGCCCATTTTGGTGTACCGGGTCGACGGACACTACTTGATCTGCCTGGCCTAGGGGCAGGGCGCGGGTCAGGCCGCGAGGCGAGCCTCCCCCTCACTGGCCGCCGCCTGCAGGCGTGCTTCCAGGGCCACGGCGGCGATATCGGGCAGCATGGCCGCCTCAAAGACCGCGTAGGTGCGGTGATCTGGCGCATCGATGATCAGCGTGACCTGCTCCGGCCGCGGGCCTGGCTCGACGCGGAAACCCAGACGCTGAAAGAGGCGTACCGAGTCCTCGAAGGAGAGGCGCAGCGCAGGGCCAGGGAGGGTATCGGCCGGAGGGCCGGCGTCGGACGCGCACTTGTCTGTGGGCACGTGATCCAAGGGCGGTCTCCTTAAGGTGAAAAGAAGACGCGCCGGCTGCCCTGGCCGGCCAGACAAGCAACGCGGCGGCATCCAGAAAGTGGACGCCGCCGCGCTTTGCTTCCCTGGCCACGAGCAGCGCATCTCCTTTCCAAGGATGGGAGGCGCTGCCGTTTCCAGCAGGGCCTTGCCGGTGTGGTGCCGTGGCTGCAGCTCGCGCGCTGCGAGCGTCAGCGGTAGGTCACCAGACTCGGAGATGCTAACGAACAACGGATTCGATTGACCATCAGTGTACCACAAGCGGGGCGGAAGGTCAAAAGCGCGGTTGACCGGCGTGCGGCGGGGGAGTATGCTGGTTCCAGCCTGGCGGCTGCACCGCCATCATCCACAGCGGGCATTGTGGCCAGGGTGCTGACCGCTTACGCTGCGTGGACCGGAGCGATCCGCACCCCGGCCGGGACCAGCGCGGGAGTCTCGGCCCAGTGGGGGGCGTCGCTGGACACGCTGCCTGCTCGCCAGCTCGGTGAACTGAGCGGCGATTCGGCTGTGGCGCAGATCAGGCACAGGAGGTACAACGATGTCCGCAAAACCCGTGTTCACGCTCGGGGTGATCGTGCGCGTCGTGTTCTTTGTGGTGGTGATCCCGCTGCTGGCGGTGCTCGTGTCGGGGGAGTGGGGCTGGTGGCAGGCCTGGGCCTATGCCCTGGTGTACATCGGCGGATTCGTGGCCAGCCGGGTGGCCATCGCGCGCAAGAACCCCGATCTCATTGCCGAGCGGGCGCGGTTCACCGACCAGCAGGGCGCCAAAGCGTGGGACCAGGTGCTGGCGCCGCTGCTGGCGCTGGGCGGCAACGTGGTGCCTCTGGTGGCGGGCTTTGAAAAGCGCTGGTGGCCGACCCAGCCCTACGGCCCCAGCGGCTCCTGGGCAGGGCTGATTCTGCTGCTGGCGGGGTATGCGTTTTCCACCTGGGCTGTGTACGAGAATCGATTCTTTTCCGGCGTGGTGCGCATCCAGAAAGAGCGGGGTCATCACGTGGTCGACAGCGGGCCCTATCGCTGGGTGAGACACCCGGGGTACGCCGGCGGGCTGCTGGCCTTTCTTGGCACGCCGCTGCTGCTCGACTCGCGCTATGCCTGGCTGCCGCTGGTGCTGTTTGTCGGGGCTACGGTGCTGCGCACGGCGCTGGAGGATCGCACGCTGCAGGAAGAGCTGCCGGGGTACCGGGAGTACGCGCAGAGGGTGCGCTATCGGCTCGTGCCTGGGGTGTGGTAGGCGGGAAGCGTGTCGATGAATGGCAAGTGGGGTTGGTTCTGGCGTCTGGTAGTGCTGCTGCTGGTGGCGAGTTGGACAAGGTCGCCCCTGCGCAGCTCGGTTTGTTGCCGGCGCCCTTGTGCTACGAGGGAGCCGCCATCCAGTGGATGTAGAAGCCAGACTTACAAAGTCTCCTAGACTTTGGAAGTCTTGATGTCAGGCGGGGCCAGCGACTCTTCCGTGCCTGGCGCACGCCTGATGGCGATGTGAGGCGGGAGGGCCGAAGGTGTCCGGGCGAAAGCGCAGACGGGGAAGCTCCGTCCCTGCTGGTCGCGCGTAAGCTGCGTCGACTGTGGCGATGGGTTGGGGGACGGGCGGGTCTGAGACCCGCCCCTACGACGTGGCTGATAGGTCGGAGCCGCGGCGCACCAGCGCAGACGCACAGACCCGCCCCTACGAGGTGGCTGATAGGTCGGAGCCGCGGCGCGCCAGCGCAGACGCAGAGACCCGCCCCTACGAGGTGGCTGATAGGTCGGAGCCGCTGCGCGCGGGCCGCCTGTTTTTCGACTTCCGAAGTCTCCCAGACTTCGGAAGTCTTGATCTCAGGCGGGGTCGCCTGTTTCTGGACTTGAAGTCTCCCAGACTTTGGAAGTCTTGATCTCAGGCGGGACCGCCGCAAAGGGCGTAACGGCAAGATCTGGTCTGGCGGCCCGGGGTGCTCCGGCGGGGGATTCGCGCTGCTACGAGTCGCCCGGCTCGTACAGGCGCACTGCGCCGGCCACGTTGAGGAAACAGAGCACCGCTCGCGGACGAGAGCTCAGCAGTCGCTCGATGGCCCGGACGTAGGTCCGGCTCTGGGCTACATAATCTCTCTCCCCGAGCACCCGCTGGAGTGCCGCCTCGTCGCGCAGCTCGTCGGTCTTGAACTCGACCAGGGTCCACTGCTCCCCGCGGCGGTAGAGGGCGTCGATGATGCCGCTTTCGACGCGGCCGTCGGTCTCGAGGTGATAGGGCACTTCGTGCACTAGCTGGTCGGCGGTGTTCATCTCGGCGTACAGGGAGTGCGCCTGGAAGCGCCGCAGGAGGCGGGCTGTGGAGCGCACGGCGTCGGTCAGTTGGTCGGCGTCGGCCAGGCCGTAGGACCGGGCGCGGGACTCGGCCCAGCGGGTGAAGGACTCGTCTGCAGCATCTGGACCGACAAACCGCCACGACGCCAGAGCCTCGTGCACGAGCGAGCCGAGCACCCAGGCCGGTACGGTGGGCCGTTTGGCCTCTGGCACCACGCGCCAGACGCGCTGGGCGGGGATCCGCTCGGACTCGACAGTGCGGGGATCCAGCTTTTCCGGTGCTTTGACCAGGGAGCCCAGCAGGGGCGGCGCAGCGGGCGCTTCGGTCTCCCCCGGCCGGGCAGCAGGCGCGACGGGCGTGGCGGCCGGGCGGTGCAGCTCGTCGAGCGTGCCGGGCTGGGGCCAGTAGATGGTGCAGGTCACGGCCGTCTGGCCCACGGTGCGGTCCAGTCGCTGCTCGGCCTGGCCCGGGGCGTTGGGAGCCCACGGCGTCTTGGCCAGGTTCAGCAGGTTCACCCCCAGCAGGGCCTCGAGCCATTCGTTCAGCCGCGTGGGCTGGTTGTTCTTGCCCAGGCCCACGCGGCCGCTGATGAGCAGCTTTTCCCTGGCGCGGGTGCAGGCCACGTAGAGCAGACGGTTGGACTCGGCGGCCTCGCGGTCCCTGTCGCGCGACTGGGCCAGCTCGTGTACGGCGCCCTTTTCCTTGTCCTCGCCCTTGATGGGCAGGGCTACCCCCAGCTCGTCGTCGAGGAAGAGCGTGGAGCGGTTGGAAGTGCCGTGGCCCACGTCGCCCACGACGACGATGGGGAACTCGAGGCCCTTGGCCTGGTGCACGGTCATGATCTGCACCGCGCCCTCGACGGCGGCGCGGGCTTCGCCCTCACGGGCGCCCGAGTCCTTCAGCCCCTGCACGTACTCCAGGAACTCGCCCACCGAGACGATGCCGCTGGTAAAGGCGGCGGCCAGCAGCTTGTCGACGTTGCGCGTGCTGCGCGGGTTGCCCGACAGCAGCAGGGCGGCCTTGTAGTCGGTGCGGTCGAGCCACAGCTTGAGCACGTCGGCCACGGCGGTGCGGCCTACCAGAGCGTGCAGCTCGCTCACCCAGGCCGCGGCGCGCTCGGCGGCGGCGCAGTCGGCAGGGGTCCAGCCGTCGCGGGAGGCGGGGTCCGGCAGCACGTCCCACAGAGCAGTGGAGGGCGTGGGCCGGGCGCGGGTCAGCCGGTAGAGCGCCGCGTCGGACAGGCCGATGACCGGCGAGCGCAGCAGGCCGACCAGGGCCAGGTCGTCCGTGGGGTCGGACAGGGCCAGCAGGGTGTTGAGCAGGTCGCGGATCTCGGGGCGGTTCCAAAAGCCGCGCCCGGCCACAGTGAGGAAGGGCAGGCCGGCATCGCGCAGGGCGTTCTCATAGGCTGGGAAGGAGGTCGAGGCGCGGCAGAGGATGGCCACGTCGCCATAGCCGAGCGGGCGGGTGGCGCCGTTCTCCTCGAGCTGAATGCCCGACTCGACCAGCTCTTTGATGCGCGCCACGAGGTAGCGGGCGGCCACGTCGTGCGCGCCCTCTTTGGCCGTGCCGGGCACGAGGTGCAGCTCGATGTGCGGCGCAGCGAGGCCCTGGGCCGGCTGCTTGCGGCAGTGCGCCAGCGGCTCAAAGGGCTGGACGTAGGGACGGTCGGGGTCGGCAGACTCGCCCAGCACCGGCCGCAGCAGGTCGTTCAGGCCCTCGACAAGCTCTCGGTGGGCGCGGTAGGAAGTGGACAGCGTGACGCACAGTCCACCCGTGTCCTCAATGTGGTCACGTTCGTGGCGGAGCGCGGCCACATCGGCGCCCTGGAAGCGGTAGATGGACTGCTTGGCGTCGCCCACGAGGAACAGGCGGCCGGGGAACCGGTCAGGGTCGCCGCGGAGCTGCTTGATCAGCTCGACCTGGCGGTGGTTGGTGTCCTGAAACTCGTCGACCAGGATGGAAGAGATGGTACTCTGCCAGTGGTCGAGCACGGCCTGGTTCTGGAGCAGCTCCAGGGTGCGGCCCTCGAGGTCGGCAAAGTCGAGCGCCTGGCGCTCGGCCTTGAGGGCGGTGAGGCTCTCCAGGGCCATCTGGAACACGGAGCGCAGGAGCGGCACGGCGTGGGCTGCTTTGCGGTCCAGCTCGTTGAGCTCGGCCGCGGGATCGTAGCGCTGCAGCGCTTCGGTCCAGTGGGCCAGCAGGTCAGCGGGCAGGCGCTCAAAGGCGGCGGCGGCCTCGAGGCGTTTGCCCAGCAGCTCGGTGAGCATCCGGCGCAGGGTCCTTTCGCCGAGCAGGGTAAAGAGCTCGGCTGCCTCGCGGTCGTTGGCGGCGCGGGCCAGGGCTTCTTCGATGGCCCGGGATTGGAGCAGGTTGGTCTGGCCCTCTTCGAGCACCTCAAAGCGCGGGTCGAGGCGCGCCTCCACCGGGTGGGTGCGCAGGATCTCGCCGCACAGGCTGTGGATGGTGCCGATGCGCGCCGCGTCGAGGGCATTGTAGATCTCGAGCCAGCGGCCGTGCCCGGCGGGGTCGAGGCCGCCTTTCTTGAGATAGTCGCGGACGGCCTGGCGTACGCGGTTGCGCATCTCGCGGGCTGCCTTGCGGGTGAAGGTGATGGCTACGATCGAACGGAGGTCGTCGACCTCCGTCAGCACCGACAGGTAGCGTGCGACCAGGGTCCGCGTCTTGCCCGTGCCGGCGCCAGCGGTGACGACGACGTCGCCACCGCGGGCCTCGATAGCCGGGAGCTGCTCTTCGCTGGGTTTCAACAGGTCAACGATTGGGATCATGGCTCAGCCCTCAAAGCGCGGGTCGTAGAGCCAGCAGATGCCGGTTGCAGCGCAATAGGACGGGCAGCCCCCGTCCGGCACGGACGGAGCGAAGGCGCCGGCGCGCACGCCCCACACGGCTGCAGTGGCGGCGGTGACCGCGGCGGCTATCGCTCCCTGCGGGCCGTTGCCGAACTGCTCGGACTTGAACTTGCTCAGGGAAAAGCCGCTGCGTTTGGCATCGAGGATGTGCCAGTAAAAGCCCTCTATCGGCTGGCCGCGCTTTTCCCGGTCGATGGCGTCTCGGGCGGCCAGGGCGTAGAGCGGGAGCTGCAGCTTTTTGCCCTTTTCCACGGAGGGAGCGGTGTAGGTGCCCGCACCGCCAGACTTGTAGTCGATGATGCGCAGCCGGCGCGCCTCCTCCTGCTCGGGCAGGAGGTCGATGCGGTCGATGATGCCGTGGAGGAGCAGCGGGGGATCCCCGTCGATCACGAGCGGCGGGCTGCCGTGACGGCCAAAGGCGGCTTCGAAGAGGACGGGCCGCCACTGCCCCTTTTCCCGGTCCAGCTCCTCCAGCGTGCGCCGAATGTTGACCTCGATCTCCTCGCGGGTCCGTTCCCACCATTGCGTCTGGCGAAAGCCCAGCTCCCGCGGCGCCGCGTCGAGCACCTCGAGCGCCACGGCGGGCAGGGCATCCTGAAGCTGAGCGAGGTCACGCGGGTTGGCGACCCTCCGGAAGAGCTTTTCCAGGATCTGATGGTAGATGGTGCCGAGCTGGGTCGGTTCGGGGCCGACGGTGGGCTCGGGCCGCGGCTCGAGGCCGAGCAGGTTGGCAATGAAGAAATGGAAGGGGCAGCAGCGGTAGACCTCGAGGCGGCTGGGGCTCCACACGTGCGCCGGGCCAAAGGTCTGGCCCAGCTCGGACGACAGGCAGGACAGGTCGCCATCGCTGGCGGGACCGCGGCCCAAGCGCTGGCCGTGCAAGGCCGCAGCCAGGCGCAGGTGCTCCAGGCGCGGGGCGTCGGCGGCCAGGGCCCAGGCCCGTTGCGCGGCAGGCGGGTCAAGAACCGCAAGAGACTCCATCAGCTCGGGCCAGGAGGCCACCTCTTCCGGCGCCAGGCGCGCATCGCTCGTCAGCGTGAGTGGCGCGATGCGCGTGACGCGGCGGACCTCCTCCCACAGGGGCGAGGCCTCCCAGGGTGCGCCGTTCTCGGCCAGGCGCGGACGCGTGAGCAGCAGGCGGTGCGAAGGGCGCGTGACGGCCTCGTAGAACGCCTGCACCTCGGCACTGTCGATGGAGGACTCGAGGCGCAGGCCGCATGCGCGCAGGGCGGTGCGGTCCGACTCGCGCAGGAAGGGGTCCTCGTGCTGAGTCTTGGGGAACTCGCCTTCGGCCAGGCCGAGGATGGCCGCCGCTGCCAGGGGCAGGCCGCGGGCCGAACGAACGCCGGCCACGAGCAGCTCGTCCCGGCCGGGGTCCACCGGCGGCAGATAGACCTCGCTCTCGATCACGCCGCTCAGATCCTCGAAAAAGCGGGCATAGTCCACCTGGCCCGGGCTGCCCTCGAAAGCCTCCTCCGCCCAGACCAGGCCGCGCAGGATGTCCTTGAGTGCGCGCAGGGCGGCCACGTCGAGGTGGCAGCCGGGAGGGGGGCCTTCTTTGGCGCGGGTCACCACCTGGAGCGAGGTGGGTTCCGGGAGGGCGGGGAAGGGCGACGTGCCCGGGTCCGGGTCGGCGCCGATGAGGTCCTCGAGCCAGGCCACCAGGGTGCGGTAGGAAAGCAGAGTCGCGCCGGTGGCGGCGGGAGGCCGCAGGCGGTCCACAAAGCGCTCAAAGCGTCCCCGGAGCAGCAGTGCCTGCTCGGGCGAGGGCAGGTCGGGCGGGGTGTGGTCGTTGTCGTTCTCGTCGCCAAGGGTGGCGGAGCGCGCGGCGGCACGGTCGAGCGCCTCGCGCCACTGGGCCTCTCCGCCCACCACCTGACCCCAGCGGGCGATGGCGGCCAGACGGTCCGCGTCGCCGGGGCCGATGCCAATCGGTTCTGTACTGTCCTCGGCGGGCAGGGCCGACCAGTCAAAGTAGGGCGAACGCCAGGCCTCGACGACCAGGCGGTACGGCAGAGCGTACTCGGGGGGAGAGGCGGCATCTGACAGCCGTCCCGCATCGGCAGGGCCTCCCGCCAGGGCGGTCTCTGCCTCGGCGGGAAGCATCAGGCGCAGGAGGTCGAGCAGCGCGGCGATGACCGGGCTGCTCTTGAGCGGCAGGCCCTCTACCAGGCGCACTGGCAGCTCGAACTCGGCGGCGGTCTGCTGGATGAAGGGGCGGTACGGGGCGATGTCGCGGGCCAGCAGGGCCACCGAGTGCAGCGGCAGGTGATCCCCCAGCAGGCGGGCCTTGAGCCAGCGCACGGCGGCGCGCACTTCGGCGGCGCGGTCCGGTGCTTCGATGAGCTCGATGGCCGGTTCGGGTGCCGGCTCTGGTGCCGGCTCTGGCGCCGGCGGTGCGGGCGGCGGGAACAGGCCGGCCTCGAGGGTGCGCAGGCCCGGAGCGATGGGCGGCAAGGGATGCCGCAGGGCCTCGGCCTGGATGCCCAGGGCCGACTCGAGCTCGGCTCTGGTGCGCTCGAAGCGGCGCCACACCAGCGGGCGCGCGGGGTCTCCGACCGAGCCGGTCAGGGTGATGATCATACGGTCCACGCGGCCGGCCAGCTCCACGAGAAGGGCCAGCTCGAGCGGGGTGAAGGAGTCAAAACCGTCGATGACCAGGAGCGGCCAGTCGCGGCCGAGGTCAGGCGTGGCGCGCAGCACCTCGAGCGCCAGCCAGCCCAGTCCGATGCGGTCGGCCGAGCTCTGCGCGTGGAGCTGCTGCTGATAGCGGGAGTAGATGAGGGCCAGCTCGGCAAGGCGGGCGTCGTTGCCGAGGGCGGCCACGGCGGCGGTGAGGTCCTCCGGTGTGATCAGCGCGGCCTTGAACTCGGCGAACAGCGACTGGAGCGAGGAGGTAAAGCCCGGCAGGTTGACCAGCGGGGCGTAGTAGGTGAGGTGGTCGAGCTGCGAGCGGATGAGGCGGTAGAGCACCGGCTCGCTGAGCTCGGTATAGGCCTGGCCGGCGGCGTCGAGGCACTCGGCGTAGAGGCGGTCAAAGGTGAGGAGGCGAACGTTCAGGGCGCCGCCTGCCAGCGCCAGTCGGCGGCGCAGGGCGCGCACCTGGAGGTGGCTGGGAACCACCACACGCGGCGTGCTGGCCAGGCCGGCGGCGGCGCTGCGGAGCAGGTCAACCACGGCGGCGGTCTTGCCGCCGGCAGCGGGCGCCAGCCAGAGAGAAACGTGCACTGTTGCCCCCCTCAGGTGTTGATGGGGCCATTGTAGCGCCGGGAGGTGGATGTGGCAAGAGGAAGGACGGCGGGTACGAATAAGACTTCCGAAGTCTCCCAGACTTCGGAAGTCTTGATTTGGCTGGCCCATCGAGAAACGGGCGGGTCTCTCCGTCTGCGCCGTTGCGCCGGCGCCTTCGGCCCGCTCCTACAGGGTCTCGCCAGGCGGGTGGCACAGCCGAAGGGTCGGGGGATGGTCAGCCCCGTCTTTGCGCCTCGCCTGAGGCGAGACGAACAGCCACAAGGGCGGCCCCTGCTCGTTGCGCTGAAGGGGCGGTCACGGTGGCGATGGGATGGGAGACGGCGGGTACGAACAAGACTTCCGAAGTCTCCCAGACTTCGGAAGTCTTGATTTGGCCGGCCTATCGAGAAACGGGCGGGTCTGTCCGTCTGCGCCGTTGCGCCGGCGCCTTCGGCCCGCTCCTGCCGGGTCAAGAGCGGCGGAAGGCACGGGCAACGGGCCGGGGCGACGGGCGACGTACATAGAAAGCGGGGCGGAGCACCGTGAGGTGCCCGCCCCGCTTCTGTCATTACGCGGGATCAGCCGCCGAACGAACCGCCGCTCTTTATCTTGGGGTCGTCGACGCGGCCCGAGCTGCCCTTGTCCTCCTGGCGCGGTGAGGACGAGCCGCTGTCAAAGCGGCCGGTGGACCAGCCGTCGTCGCTGGAGCGCGACGGGCCGGGCCGGCTGCCCACGCTGGGGCCGCCGCCGATGCTCCCACCGCTGTCGATATCGGGATGGTCATGGGCGCGGTGCTCGCGCTGGCCGCCAATGCTGCCGCCGCTGTTGATCCTCTTGTCGTCGTAGGCGCGGTGCTCGCGCTGGCCGCCGATGGAGCCGCCGGACTGGATGCGCTTGTCGTTGTAGGTGCCCTGCGGCGGCTCAGACGGCTTGAACAGCCCGCCAAAGAGCTTCCACAGAATCAGCAGACCAACGACGACGATGATGCCGAAGCACAGACTACCAAGGTCGGGCATGATACCTCCCCAGCTACTGCAGCTTGAAGGCGACCGTCTTGACCGGGTTGCCGTTCACATAGATCTTGACGGTATAGTCGCCCTTCTTGAGCACGTTCAGGCTGACCGGCTCAATGTGGAACTCGACATAGGTGTTGGTATAGTTGCGGTCGGCGGTGATGGTGGGCGTGTCCTCAAAGGGCTCGCCCTGATAGGACCAGCGGGCGTACAGGCTGGTGCCCGAGTCGATGCGCTTGCAATAGGCCACGACATAGATCACGTCTTCGGACACGCTAAAGGTGCTGGTGATGCTGAGCGGCTTGTTGCCTTCGCCAATGCCCTTGGCCATGACCACATCGCCGAATTCGACGCCGGACACGAGGGGCTGGTTATCCTGCTGGCGCTTGGCAGTGAGGCTGGAGCACAGCGAGCAGCAAGAGGTGGCTGCCAGGGAGAGGGCGAGCAACACGAGGGTGAGTGTAACCAGGAGATGCTTCTTGTTCACAATGAACCTCCACGACAGATTCGGCCAGGACCCGTCCCTGCGGCTGCAAGCGGACGGCGGCGCCCAAGCCAGTGCAGGTGATGGTAACACCCGCGGGCCGAAATGTCAACTCCGAGAAGGGACACGGTCGATGCGCAGCGAAATGCCGGTCTCGCTCTCTTCGTAGGCGACCATCCCGGCCTTGGCCGCCACGCGGAGCGAGGCCCAGTTGGCGGGGTCGATGTTGCGGGCGAGCACCGCCTTGCAGGCCGGGTCGCCAAAGGCCCAGGCGATCAGGCGCTGCACGGCTTCGGTGGTATAGCCCTTGCGGCCGTAGGCGGGATCGATGCCATAGCCGATGTCCACTTCGCCGTTGGCGTCGGGCACGCCCTTGAAGCCGATCAACCCGGCGCCGAAGGAAGCCGCGGTCACCACCACCAGCCAGTAGGTGAGCCAGGGGTGGAGTTCCGGGTCGAGCGAAAGCAAGAGTTCCAGCTTGGCGCGAATCGCCTGCTGCACTGGCTCCGTGAGAATGGCGCGGGAGACGGGCACGCGCAGCACGGTTTCCAACGCGGCCGGGTCAGACAGGTACAGCTCGAGCTGCTCGGCGGTCAGCGGAATGAGCTCCAGGCGTTTGGTTCGAAGCACGGCCATAGCAAGTGTCCTTGGGGTTGGCTGAGCGTCAGTCCGACAGGGCGGTGGTGAGCAGCGATTGGCGCTATTTTAGGGGCGATTGGTCGGGAGGTCAATTGGGGGCGGGAGACGGTGAGGCGCGGTGCTGGCGGTCGTGCTTTCCGCGGGACTGGCGGGCACGACCCACGGCACGCCAAGACTTCCGAAGTCTGGGAGACTTCGGAAGTCTGAGGAAGTAGCGGGCACGCCTCGCGGAGCTAACCGGTGCGGTCGCGCTTGTCTTGGTGGCGTGACGTCTACCGGGCAGCCGCCCCGCCGGCCACGGCACCGCTGCTGAAAGCGAACTGGAGGTTGAATCCGCCGCAGGGGCCGACCACGTCGAGCGTCTCGCCGGTCAGATACAGTCCTGGCAGGCGTAACGACGCCATGGTGGCGGGATCCACCTCGGTGACCGGTACGCCACCCGCGCTGAGCTGACAATAGTCCCACTCGCGTACGCCCTGCACTAGGAGACGGGTGTCGTTGAGGCGCCTGGTGAGGCCAGCAAGCCGCGCCGGTGAGAGCTGGTTGAGCGGAGCCTGGTCGGGCAGGCCGGCGTTACGAGCAAAGGTGAGCGCCGCCTTGGGTGGAAAGAACGCGCCGAGCAAGACGCCTACCGGCAGGGAAGTGGAGCCGCGTAGCTGCAACAGCCGGTCGTATTGCTGCTGGAAGGGAGCCAAAAAGTCGAGGGCCAGCATCAACCGGGCGCCGGGGCGGGCCGAGACCAGGTGGCTCAGGTCCATCACCGCCGGGCCGTTGAGGCCCCAGGCGGTGACGATCAGGTTGCCGGTGGTGCGGCCGAGGAGCTCGCCGCCCGCAAAGAGCGACGCGGCCACGTCGAAATGCAGCCCCTGCAGCGGCTTTATTCGGACCAGGTCGACCAGCAGCGGTGCCAGCGCCGGCCGCAGGGGCAGCACGGTGTGGCCCAGGCGCGCGAGCTCGGCAAACAGCTCGCCACGCGAGCCGAGGTTGGGCATCGCCTTGCCGCCCGCGGCGAGGATCACCCGGTCGAAGGACCAGGAGTGGCCGGTGCCGCCGGAGGTAAAGGTCACCAGCCAGCGGTCATCACGGCGCTCCAGACTGCTCACCGGCGAGGCCATCTGGCGGGTCACGCCGGCTGCGTCCAGCGCAGCCGAGAACGCTGCTACCACCGACTGGGCTGACTCGGACAGGGGATAGTACCAGCCGTCGTGGGTGGCGCGGGTGGGCACGCCGATGCGCTCCAGGGTCTCCAGCAGGTGGCTGCGGCCAAAGATGCGGAACAGCGCTTCTAGCCAGGATGGGTCCGCGCAGGCGTAAGCGGCAGGGGCGACCGCGGCGTTGGTGAGGTTGCAGCGGCCGCTGCCGGTGATCAGCAGCTTGCGGCCGAGCGAGTTGTTGCGCTCGAACAGGGTCACCGCGGCGCCCTGCCAGGCGGCGAAGAGGGCGGCCATGAGGCCAGAGGCGCCGGCGCCGATGACGGCCACGGAGGGGGCGTGGGTTGGGGATTCAGGCGCAGGTGCGACCATTGCCGGAGATGATAGCACCGGCTGGGAGATGGGTCAACCTGGGTTCGAGATCTCACGCTGGCGCAGGAGTAGGCCAGCTCGTCGCCTGACTCGAGTAGTGTTCCGACCAGGTCGAATCAGCGTTTCGCGTCGTCTTCATCCTCGGTGGCTGACGAGTCGCTCGCAATCAGTGCCCTGACGTCCACAAGATGAGTCAGGGTGAAATACACTTTGAAATCCTTCTGTGCCAGGATGACATCCAGCTCCTGACCAGACATGTCGAGGAACATGTCCAGCATCATGTCCCTTGAGCCGTGAGCGTGCTGGAACATGGCGGCGTGATTCGGACACAGGGCCAGATAGTTCTGGTAGTGCCGCTTCCTCAGCTCTGGAAGGAACTCGACCTTCTCGACATAGTAGGAGCCATCGTCTAGCTTAAACGGCAGATGAGCATGGCACACCTGACAGATCATCTCACCGTCGTCGTTCGTGTACTGGTGACGCAGGTACTGCTCTGCCTCTTGCTTCACCCGCTCACGGGCCAGCGAGACAGCGCGGGGGCGCTGCTCGGTCTCCCGGCCCGGGGCGCCTGCGGCCTCGTCTGCAACGCGATTAGCTCGCCCATGTGGATCGCGTGGCTCACGGCCCGGCAACTCCGTGCCCTGCCTATCAAGGTACTCGGTTAGGAGACGCTCCTGCTCCTGTTCGGGAAGTGCTGCGAACCTCTGTGCTCGTTCCAGGGTCTTGGCATTGCCAAAGCCCAGCTGCTCGGCAAGCGCCCGTTTTTGACGCTGCTCCTCGGACTTTTTCTCTGCATCCACGCCAAAGTTGACAGCGCGCAGCCACTGCTGCCCGGTATCGAAAGGAAAGCCCTCGGGCAGAAGGGCGCGACAGGCGTCACGGGGCCGGACAAAGGCCCCACCGGTCTGAGGAACCCACGCAGCGTCTCGGAGCAGGCAAGCGAGCTGCGAATCCGCAGAATAGCCAGGGTTCCTTTGGTTGTATCGATAGTGTGCCGTTAGGCAATCGGACCATTTGGGCAACGAGCACATCATCTGCCAGATGAGACGCGATAGGTTCACCGTCGGTGTTTGCAATACCTTCTCCAGGCCGGGAACGGTAGAGTCTCGGTCAATGCCACTGGTTGTGAAGTGAACTCCCGGTGCCGTGCGAAGGTGGTCCCATCGAGGGTTGCCGCGACAGCTCGTCCGAAGTACCTCGAGTTGTGTCTGCACGCCGGTCGCTTGGCAGAATCTGACCAGACTCTCCAACGGGACTCCACTTCGCGCGTAGTCGGACGACACCGCTACCCGCGTTGCGTGTTCACCCACGGCTTCATAGTAGGCAGCCAGTCCGGTTTCACGTAAAGGAGCGTCCACAAACAGCCTTTGAGGTCTCTGCATTTGCCCAGTGACTGACCTGATGATGGAGTAGTGCCTGAAAACTTCTGCTTGATTCGGATTGGTCTCGACCAGTTTCACGAATCGCTTGAGGTCCGCCAGATGGATCTTCCAGTCGGCTAGCTCAACCTCACCAGAGTAGCGCCGCTTCAGAATAGCCTGAAGCTCCTCAGCCTCGCCGACCTCGCGTACACCGACTTGCTCCAGGAAGCGGCGAGCTGCGTCTTGTTGTGGCTTGCTCCTACCCGACGTATAGACACCTCGTGCAACACGAGGCAGCTCTTCGTCATCCTCCACGTGCTCAGTTGGGAAGTACGATTGGCTGCCGATACCATACGTTCCGTCGCTCAGCCGAATGATCTTCTTGTTCCGCAGGTGGAGGAAAGACGAGCTGCGGTCAGACTCGGGGTTCAACAGAGCGTACATCTGCTGGTGCCAGGCTTCGGACTTGGCCGCGAGCCAGGCTTGGAAGTCAGGATCTGGTCCGTAGAAGTACCGGTCTCCTTGCCACCGCCCAGCGTCGCCCGAAGCCTCTCTGAGCGCGTCCATGAACTCATCGATATCCCAAGGCTGTATCGCGAGTGCGGAAAGCAAGCGGTCCGCGTTACTATTGCGCTGCGACGCCGATATCGCCCATTGACCACGTGGCACTCTGTGCTGCCTCAGCACGTCGAGATCATCTGGAGAAAGCAGGTCTTTCAGCGCTGCTCTCGCCTGAAGCAACTGGCGCGCAGGAGCGTGCGACTTGGCGTAGGTCGGTGTTAGTCTCTCATTGTTCATCGAGTTGATTATGGCATCACGGATGGGTTGATAGCGCGCTGGCAGTGCGTCTTGTGGATTCGGAAGAACGCCCAGAAAATCGCCGGTCAGCAAGCCCACGTCGCGCACGAGCGGAAGGGACGCGGCAGCCAGATGCGCCAGTTGGGCAAATAGGGGATTATTGTTCGCTGTCTCCTTGATGCTGGCGCGGCTGAGCTCAGGGACAAACGGGGCGTGCAGATGGAATCGTAGCCCCGAGGTTTCTTTCTCCGCCGGAAAGTACACGGCGACCCGTCCAGGGTTTGCCGGGACAATCCTCAGTTGCTTGGCCAGTGGATCGTTGGCATGATACTCAGTGACCTCCGGCAGGAAGCCAAGCTCAAAGGCGATAGCTACACGCTGCCTTTCCAGACCGGCGATAGCGTCAGAAAACTGGAGGTAGTGCGAGCTCGTGGTATCGCGCCCGTTGCTTTTCTTCAAGACTTCAATGTGATGCTCAGAGTGATTGATCCGCAAGACCTCGCCGGAGGACTGGCTTCCAATCCGCCAGGCGACGGAATCCAGGTGAGAGAGAAAGAGCAGCGTTGTTTCAGCTAGCTCTTCCAGCCCCGCCGCCACCTCTTGCCACGCGACACGTGGCGGTTTCTCTGGATTGTTGAAAGGGAAGTAGAAGCGGGTCCTGCCAGCCAGGTCGCTTGTCGGCTCTAGTTCCGTCGGCAACACGAGGTCTGCAATCCTGAACGAATAGCTTGGAGACCATATGTGCGGCGTTTCGGAATAGGCAAAGACGGCCTTGAAGCCGATCCCAAAGCGGCCGATTGTGTCTTCTTGGTCCTTCTTTGCGCCTTTGCCGATGTTGGTGATCGCCCATACATCGTCTTGACTGAAGGCGTGTCCGTCGTGCTCGAACCAGAGACCTTCCTCGGACAGGTTGAAGCAGGCATCTGAGGCGCCTGTGTCTTCCGCATTCTGAAGTAGTTCATAGATGAAATGAGCCCGGTCGGGATAAAGCTGCTCGACGATCTCTCGAATCCCGGAGTACTCTTCGTCGGCCAGGACATCGGCCAGTTTCTGGCGTTTGGCGCGTACTTGATCAACAAAACTCACTTGGCCTCCTTACTTGTCACCAGAATCGTGCCGAAGACCACCGGGCTCGTCAGGATGTCGGCGCTGCTGGCTGCTCGCTGAGTCTCCTCGCGACGACGGCCAAAATCAGCGTTGGCTCGCGCCAACTCGCTTTCCTTCATCAGGCGGATCTTCTGGTTCGTGGCGCCTTCAACTTGGTCCTGGATGGCTTGGCAGCGCGCGCGGTGGCTGACCGTCAAACTCTGCAATCGGTGTTCTACGAATAGACCGTTCTCGGCGATATGGTTCGCGCGAGCCTCCATCCACTTGTCGTGGTGCCGGACATCCAGAGCCTCGCACAGAGCGGCATCGGGTAGCGCGAGCTGTTCGGCATCTGTGGCAGATTGCAGCAACGTCAGCAGGGCAGCCTCGATCTTCGGCTCTGCTGCCACGGCGACGAGAACCTCATCGCGTTTGACTCCATCCTTCGTCCATTTGTACAGGGCAAAGGCATGTTCACCTCGCGGTAGCCCGGGGCAATGTGCCTCTAGCGCGACGTAGACTGGCTCGTCCAAGGCCAGGAAGCGTGCCGCCTGGCGCACCAGTGGATGCACAACCGACAGGTGTACTGCTTGTGGATTCGCGACCGCTGTCTGCTGATCGAAGGTGATCGTGATGGTGGGTTGTGCACCTTTGAGCCACTTCTCCCATTCTCGGGCGAGGGGCTCGACGGAGCGCGGCAGACGCCTAAAGTCCTGGAGCAGCCGGTCTCTGGCATCCTGACTCAGCCGGAGAGTCTTGAGCTGCTTTTCTCCCAATACGTGGTCCAGTCCGCTCTGGAGCAGTGCAGCCAGGTAGGTCTCCACGCTGCTCTGAATTGCCGTGGGCGACAACCAGAAGCTCTCGGCCGCCTCGATCTCTTCTCGCCAAGTCTGCCTGGGAATGCTCAGGCCAAAGAGCTCTGCTTCCCGAGATTCAAGTTCCTGCTCCTCGCGGATTTGGCGAATGCCGTTGTCGGCGAGCTGCCTGAGCCGGTGCGCACGTTCGTCGGCGGTCAGCTCGAAGCTCTCGGCGATGTGATGCAGTTCCTGTGTAATTTGGCCGAGTATCTCTTCGCTTCCACCCACGGCATGATGAAAGACGCCAATGCGCCACAGGCAACGCTCATAGATCTCAGCATCGACGGTACCCGGGGTAATCAGGTTCACGACCGCCACCGCTTCGCTCTTCTGCCCATACCGATCAATACGGCCGATGCGCTGCTCGATGCGCATTGGGTTCCACGGCAGGTCATAGTTGATCAGGAGATCGCAGACCTGGAAATCGAGGCCCTCGCAGCCCACCTCGGACGATAGCAGAACGTCAAGCGCGTCCGGGTCTTCCTTGGGCAATGCGAATCTGCGACGCAACTCAACCCGCTCTTCATCTGGCACATCACCATGTATGAGCCCGTAACGCAGGCCCGCACGGCGCGTATGCGTGACCAGGTAGCTCAAGGTGTGGCGAAAGGTGCTGAACACGAGCGCTTTGTTGTTCTCCAGCTTGCTCTTGTCGCTCAGGGCTCTGACAAAGGCCTCGACCTTGGGATCAAGGGGATCGAGGGTGCGCGCCAGCCCAAGCAGCGCTTCGATGTCGCAGCGCACCTCATCGACAAAGTCCAAGTTGGCGTCTAGGTCGCCATCGCTGGCCTCCATCAATTCGAGTCGGTCAAGCTTGCCGGCCAAGATGTCGCTCAGAAGTGGCGCCAGACCGTACAGACAACTAGCCGCCTGTCGACGGATGGTCGTCATCAGAAACTTGACGTTCTGTTGGCCATGACAGTAGGCTAAGATTCGCGCGATGACATCTAGCAGGCCGTCGTGTAGCTGCTTTTGCTCGGTTGTGAACTCTACGGTAACGGTCTCTGGTTTGCGGGTGGTGAATTCACCAATGTCGCGGCGTCGCGTCCGATTGATCAGTGAGCTAAAGGTGTAGAGTTCTTCGATGCCACGCGTGAGCCCAACCCGAGTTGAATCGTCCAGCGCAACGTCCCGCAGTTGGTCGTAGATGTGCTGAAAGGGTGGTGATTCGCGAATGAACAGTCTACCCCACTCGGTGCGGGCAACCTCATCGAGGCTGTCCCGCACTTTGCCTTGCCATCCTGCCTGGGCTGCGCGGCAGTGCTGAACGGCGGTGTAGATGTGGCGATTTGGCTCAGCCATCTGCTCGAAACTAGCGCGGTCGATCACCAGATCGGGCCGAAGCACGTTGAGCAATGTAAAGAGGTCTTCGCTGCCAAGTTGCACTGGCGTGGCTGTGAGCAGCAGTAACGCCTGGGCATTCTCGGAGAAAAAACGCACGCCTTGATGCAGGTAGGTGTCGACGTTTCGAATGTGATGGGCCTCATCTACAATAACCAGGTCGAATCTCGGCGGAGGGTCAAGGCTGAGCAAGCCCTGACCGCCGGCCCTGTTGCGATTGTGCTGGCCAAACAAGAGGTCGGAGTCAAACAGCGAAAAAGGCAAGATAACCTTTGCGTACTGCTCGGGCCATTCACCCTCGAGATGCGTTTCACGGAGGCAATGCCGCAGTAGCGGACCATCCAGGGCAGCAAAGTGCTGGTCGAAGCGCTTCATTTCGGCAAACCACTTGCGTTCTGCAACCAGCGGCTTGGGGCAGATAACCAGTATCGAGGAGATATCCATCCGAGCCTGCAGCTCCCTAATAATCAGACCGGCCTCGATAGTCTTGCCTACACCTACCTCATCTGCAATCAGTAGACGGGGGCGTTCAGCACGAATGAGCTTGAGCACGGGACGGCATTGATAAGGCACAAATTGCACCCGACCTGAGCGTAGCGAGAACAGATTCGCAGTGGAGGGCGATAGGATCTGCAGACTTGTCAGACAGGCGCGCAGCTCGGCAGCGCTCAGCGTTCTGCGCTTCTGTGAAGGTGGGCGCAACTGCAGCTGCCGCTCGTAGTACACGACCGTGGTGTTGTTCTGGAACACCTGGTAGCGGCACTCTGCGCCGCCAGGAAGCACCGCAATTACCGGCATCAGCGCAGATGGGTTTGATCGCAGCGCAACCAGATCGCCTAGCTTGAACAACGGGCCGCCAGGCGCTAGAGATGCGGGTGAGGGACGGACGGAGTCCTCCATCGCACGATCCGCCCTCCTGGGTTGTTCTGACCCCTGTGCTCCATGGCTACCGGAGCCAGCCATTGTGGAAAGTGCGACAGCCTTGGCCGCTGCGACCGCCGACGTCACGGTAGGCGCAGCGCCTATCATGTCCAGCAGACGCTCAAGAGTGTCGGCGTCACGGTAGACCTCACTGACCGGCATTGATCGCGCCGGAAGATGCGCCCACTTGTTACGCACGGTTTGCAGTTCCTTAACCCATGTGCGGCCCTCGCGTGGTAGCCTGGCCGAGTCGGACAACTCGTACCAGTTCTGATCGAATACCCGCAGCAGCGCAGCAAAGTCGAGCTGTTGTAGTTCGTGGTAGCCCTGTTCCTGCACTACCCGCTGCTGCTGGAAGCTGAGGCGATCCACCACAAGCTTCTGCCACCAATCTGCAGACAAGTCAGGGAGTCTGGCATTGAGGAAGTGCGCCAGCTCAGCCGTCGCAAGGAGAATGAGCTCGTTCACGCGCCGCCTCCATTACCATAATCGAGCTCGCGCAACTCGCTGCCTTGCACTATGGGGTGCAGCAGCTGACCCGCAACCTGCGCGCCCCTGGGCGCGTGTCGGACTGCGCCTGCCGTGAGCGCTGAGCTGCTCGATGCGTTCATCGGATCACCTCCGGCAGAACGTCGTAACGAGCTACCGTTCAGAGTCCCTTATCCCTGCAGACTCACTTGGAGTGGCGTGCGCGCTACCAGGCCGGCACATGCGAGCCACGGCGCGTCTTCTGCCGGTGCCAACCACGGAGGCCAGCGCGCCGCCCCACGCGGCATGAAGGGCGGCCATCAGGCCGGAGGCGCCGGCGCCGATGACGGCCACGGAAGGGACGGAGGGTTGGGTGAGTGCGGTCACAGGGATATGATAGCGCGGTGCAAGGAAAGGGTCAATGCCCGAGAGTGTTGAAAAACGACCTGGCGTTTTGTGTGCAGGCGGTGAATCCGGTACACTGGGTATGGTGCCACGGCGC